>JAHFCD010000098.1 GCA_023249695.1 Elusimicrobiota bacterium | reverse complement strand
TTGCGCGCGTCCTCCTTCAGAGCCCGGCGGCAGCCGGCGACGCGCTCGACGACCTCGGCCCAGCGTCCGCCCGGGGCGGGCTCGTCGCCGAGCATCGCCCAGACGCCGACCCCGATCGCCGCGGCCATCGCCGCCGCCGCGGCCGCGGGCGCGCGCAGCGCGGCGAGGACCAGCACGCACGCCATGATCCACATGGCATAGAGCAGGCGGGGAAGGTTCACGTAGGTCAGCCCCGTCTCGGCGCTGCGCATCATGAACACGGCGGCGCCAAGCACGATCGCGATGAGCCACGCCGACCAGGAGAGCAAAGCGATCATGCGCGGTAAGGGTAAGGCCTGGCCGGGGCGCTGTCAATCCCGGGCCGCGTTCCACCCTTGCCGAAAACACCGATTTCACTTATATTCTCAGGCAGATGCCCGAACTCGACATCGTCCGATTCCTCGCGGAGCTCCTGGTCATCCTGCTCAGCGCCAAGCTGTTCGGGGAGCTCGCCGAGCGCCTGGGCCAGCCCGCCGTCCTCGGCGAGCTGATCGGCGGCGTCGTGCTCGGCACGGGCGTCTTCACCTTCTTCCACCTCAATGACCCCACCCTCGCCTTGATGTCCGAGGTCGGCGTGATCCTGCTCCTGTTCGAGACCGGCATCCACAGCGACCTGGGGCAGCTGCTCGAGGCCGGGCCGACCGCCTCGGCCGTCGCCGCGATCGGCGTCGTCGTCCCGTTCGCCCTCGGCTGGGGCCTGATGATCGCGCTCGGCCGCGACGGCCTGGAGGCCGTCTTCGTCGGGGCCGCGCTGACGGCCACGAGCGTGGGCATCACCGCGCGCGTGCTCTCCGACATGGGCAAGCTCGGCCTGCCCGAGGCGCGGATCATACTCGCCGCCGCCGTCATCGACGACGTGCTCGGCATCGTCATCCTTTCCGCCGTGCAGGGGATCGCCGCCTCGGGCTCCCTGCAATGGGGCGCCGTGCTCAGGACGGTCCTGCTCTCGATGGGATTTCTCGGCGCCGCGGTGTGGCTCGGGCCCTACATGACGAGCGCGCTCGTCAAGATCGTGCACCGCATGCGCGTGCGCGGCGTCCTCATCGGCCTGGCGGTATGCTTCGCATTCGCGATGGCGCTCGCCGCCCACGCGCTCGGCACCGCGATGATCGTCGGCGCCTTCACCGCCGGCATCCTGCTCGCGCGTACCGACAAGAAGGAGGACATCGACTCGGCCGTCCGCCCGGTCGTCGACGTGTTCGCGCCGGTCTTCTTCGTCATGGTCGGCGCCAAGGTGGATCTCGGCTTCTTCGATCCCTCCAGCGCGGAGAGCCGCGCCGCGCTCGGCCTGGCCGCGCTGCTGATTCTCGCGGCCGTCGCGGGCAAGCTCGTCGCGGCGTTCGCCGTGCGCGGCCGCGGCCTCAAACGCTGGGCCGTCGGCGTCGGCATGATCCCTCGCGGCGAGGTCGGGCTCATCTTCGCGCAGGTCGGATTCACGGCGGGCATCATCGACCCCGCGCTGTACGCCGCGATCGTCGCGATGGTGATCGCCACGACCTTCCTGGCGCCGCCGCTGCTGAAGAAGGCCTTGGTCTAGTCGACGGGCCGCGTCATCGCCCGAAGCTTGAGGCCGGGAGCCACCTCGACGATCGCCTCGGTGCGGAAGGCCATGCGCTCCCAAAAGGGCGCCGCGCTCGGGCCGCAGATCAGGTGCGCCGAAGGCACTCCCGCCTTCTTGAGCTCGCCGAAAACGGTCCGCAGCAGCGTCGCGCCGGTGCCGAAGCCGCGATAGTCGGCCGAGACGTTCATGTGCACGTGCGCCGGATGCTCGGTCCACAGCTTCATGCGGACCATCGGCGGAAAGAACTCGCGCGAGTCGGGCTGGGGCTGGAGCAGGCGCCGCCGCTCCTTCTCGAAGGCCAATGTGTCGGGGCATGCTGTTAAGTAGCCGATGACCTTATTATCGACCACCGCCACCCACGTCCAGTCCGGACGGAGCTCGCGGTACGGCCCGATCCAATGCTCGCCGAACGCCTCGCGCTCGTCGTCGGCCACGGGCTGACCCTGGCGGCCGGTGTCCGCGCAGATGCCCGCGATCGCCGTCCAGTCGAGCGAGCTCGCGCGGCGGATCGTCGGCGTCAGCATTTCCCCGCCAGCTTCTCGGCGACGAACGCCGGGCCGATCAGCGCGTGCGCGAGGTTGTCGAGCAAGGCCGGGCTGTTCTTCTCATGCACCTTATGGCCGTAGATCTGGAACGCCCAGCCGGCGATGAACGCGGCCCACGCGACCCACCCCGGCGTGAACGCGCCCGCGGCCGCGCACGCCGCGATGAAGCCCGTCATGATCCAGCCGATGCGCCGGTTCCACAGGAAATACACGGGCAGCGCCAGCGCCGCGAGCGGGAAGAGCGACCCGATCTGGGTCCACTTCACGATCGCGAACACGATCAGCGGTATGCCGATCATGTGCGCGCGCCGGTTGCCCTCGGTCAGGTGGTACGAGGCGTAGTCCGCCGAGAGCCGCGCGTAGTCGAGCATCGTCAGGCGCACGCCGCCAAGGTCCGCTCCAGGCGCGTTCCGAGCTCCTGGGAGGCGGCCGCGTCCTTGATGCCGCCGAGATTGATGCGCACGTTCTCCGCGGCGCACAGCGCCGCGGCCTTCAGAAGATGAATCGCGCAATTGATGTCCGAGGCGACGGCCGCGCCGGCCAGCGGCGCCGCCTGCTTGGCGACGGCCAAGGCCCCCGCCGCCATCTGCGCGGTTTTCAGCGGCACCTCCGCCGCGTGCATCAGCGCCGCCTGCATCTTCGCCGGCCGCGACGCGTCGTCCTTGGGAAGGGCCATCGCCTCCATGAACCGATCGAAGGCGGCCGCGTCGTCGGCCGCGAGCGCGTCGAAGGTCGCGCGCAGCTCGCCCAAAGCCTTGTGCGCGGAGGCCAGCGGCCCGCGCTTGGCCTCGTCGAGCTTCTTGGACTTCAAGGTGATCCCGATCGCCATCTCGCCCAGGCCGCAGCCCATCGCGCCCGAGATCGCGGCCGCCGAACCTCCGCCGGGAGTGGCGTCGGTGTTCGACATGGCCTCCGCGACGAGGCGTCCGGCCGACATCCAGTCCCCCCCGGCGCCGAGCGCGCCGACCGCCTCGAGGCGGCTCTCCAGAATCTGGATCTCGGGATGGAAGTTCTCGAGCTGCAAGGTCTCGATCGCGAAATCGACGAGCGCCTGGCGCGGCAGGAGGCCGACGATCTCGGTGCTCTTGATCTTGGCCTTGTGCTCGTCGGCGAGCGCCATCGTCGTCGCGAGAACCTTCGCCATCGAGCTTTTCTTGTAATCCGTCAGCACGGTCGAGATCTGCACCTGGCCGCGCGCGGCGAGATCGATCTCCTTGCCGCGCACGGCGGGAAGGCCGCCGCCCGAGGCGCGGACGCGCTTGGCGATGTCCTTGCCCGCGGCCATGTCGTGCGTGTCCAGGTTCAAATTGAAGTTCACGATCTGCTCGCGCGCCCCGACCGCGACCGCCCCGGCCGTTGGATGGATCGCGTTGGGGCCGAAGTCGGGGGTCCGGGTCTCGTCCTTGCCGATCAGTTCCTTGAGGCCTTCGAACTGGCCCTTGCGCACCGCGGCGAGATCCTTGCGCTCCGGACGCTTGGCCGCGTGATCGTACAGGTAGGTCGGAATCTTGAGCTCGCCGCCGATGCGCGCCGCCAGCCTCTCGGCGAGCTTCACGCAGTCCGCGATCGTCATGCCCGCCACGGGGATGAACGGGATCACGTCGACGGCGCCCATGCGGGGATGCTCGCCCTTGTGCGTATTGAGGTCGATGAGCTCCATCGCCGTCTTCGCCACGCGAAAACACGCCTCCACGCACGCGTCCGGCGCCCCCACGAACGACAGCACGCACCGGTGATGGTCCGCGTCCGTCTCGACGTCCAGGATCGTCACCCCCGCCGACTTCGCCGCGTCCACGACCCGCTGCACCTTGACCTTATCCCGCCCTTCCGAAAAATTAGGCACGCATTCCACAAGCTTCATATTCGCTCCTTGGCGGAATTCGACGAATTCACAGGCCTGACACCGTCTAAGATTTGAGGACCAACGTTTTGGGCTCGGTGAAATCTTCCATGGCGTAGCGGACGCCCTCGCGGCCGACGCCGGAGTCCTTCATGCCGCCGTAGGGCATCGCGTCGGAGCGGAAGGTCGGGATGTCGTTGACGATGAGGCCGCCGACGGGGAGGCGGTCGAAGGCTTTATGGATGAAGGCGAGGTCGTTGGTGAAAATGCCGGCCTGGAGGCCGTAGCGCGAGCTCGCCATGCGCTCGAGGGCGTCCTCGCGGCTCGTCACGGCGTCGAGCGTCGCGATGGGGCCGAAGGCTTCCTCGCAGGATAGGCGGCAGTCGGCGGGGACGCCTTCGAGCAGGGACGGCGGGATGAGCAGGCCTTTGCGGGGACCGCCGGTCCAGAGCTTGGCGCCCTTGCCGACGGCTTCCTTGAGCCACTCCTCGACGCGCATCGCGGACTTCTCGTCGATCAGGGGGCCGACGTCGGTCTTCTCGTCGGCCGGGTCGCCGATCACGAGAATTTTGATGTTCTCGACGAGCAGGCGCCGGAACTCCGCGTGGACTTCCGCTTCGACGTAAATGCGCTGGACGGAGATGCAGGTTTGGCCCGAGTAGCAGAACGCGCCCCAGGCGCAGCGCGCGGCGGCCCAGGCCAGGTCGGCGTCGCGGCCGACGAACACCGCGGCGTTGCCGCCGAGCTCGAGGCAGCTGTGCGCCTTCACGGCCATCGCCTTCAGCTTCCAGCCGACCGCGGTCGAGCCGGTGAAGGAGAAAATGCGGAAACGCTCGTCGCGGACGAGGGCCTCCGCCGCCGGCAGCGGGCCGCCGACGACGATCGCGGCCTCGGCGGGCCAGCCGGCGTCCACGAGCAGGCCGATGAGCTTCTCCGCGGTCTTAGGACAACGAGGATCGGGCTTGAGCACGAAGGGCAGGCCGACCGCGACCGCCGGGGCGACCTTGTGCGCGACGAGATTCAGGGGGAAATTGAACGGGGTGATGAACAGCGCCGGTCCGCGCGGCACGCGCTTGACCAGGGCGTAGCGTCCCTCGGAGTTCGCGTCGAGATCGAGCGGGAGAACTTCTCCCATGACGCGTCTCGACTCTTCACCGGCCCAGCGCAAGGTGAAGGCGCCGCGCGCGGCCTCCCGGCGCGCCTCCTTCAGGGGCTTGCCGACCTCGGAGCAGATCAGGCGGGCGAAATCCTCGGCCTGGGCCTCGAGAGCCTCGGCGGCCTTGAGGAGAACCCGCGCGCGAACGTGCGCGGGCATGGCCGCGATACCCGCCGCGGCGGCGCAGCGGGCGGCGACGGCGGCGGCGGACGCCTCGTCGGTCAGTTCAACTCGAACCAGTTCAGCCATGTTTTTATGTTCCTGAAGTCTCTCGCGAGGTGGTCGGGCTTCGACGCGACGAGCTCCTTCCAATCCGCGTAGCCCGTGGCGACGGCCACGGTTTTATATCCCGCCTTCTTGCCGGCGGAGACGTCGAAAGGGGTATCTCCTATGATGAACACGTCCTTGGCCGTAAAGCTCGTGCGGGCCAGCTGCCGGGCTCGCGCCACGCCCTTCTTGAGAAGCTGGTGTCGGTGAAACGCGTCGGAGCCGTAGCCGCCGAACAGGAAGTAGGCGTTGAAGCCGGACGGCTCGAGCTTGATCCGGGCGCCTTTCTCCATGTTGCCGGTTCCCAAGCCGAGAAGAACGCGCTTGTCCCGGCTCAGATGCTTGAGGAGGACCTTGAGGCCCGGCGGGATGTGGTAGGTCCGGCTGCGGATCGCCGACTTGACGTAGTACGGCAGGAATTTCAGGTACGCCTGATGGAGCTTCTCCACCGCGGCTGGCGTCGGTTTTTTTCCGGTTGCGAAACGGTAGGTCTGGCCGAAATTATAGAGGTCCGTCCGCCCGGCCAACGACAGCTCCGAGCACGCGTTCTTCACGCCGTATAAATCGAACGCCGCGCGATTGAGCGCCTTGCGCCCAGCGCCGCCGCCGCGGATCAAGGTTCCGTCGATGTCGAACAGGAGGACTTTCATGACGCCTTGTAGACGACCTCGCCGCGCTTCATGACCCAGCGCGTCTTGGGCGAGCCGAACCAGTAGGCGAGCTCGCGGTGGTCCTCGGCGTCGAAGCAGGCGAGATCGGCGATCTTGCCGGCTTCCAAGGAGCCGTGCGTCGCGCCCAGGCCCAGCGCGTGAGCGCCGTTGATCGTCGCCGAGACGAGCGCCTCCGCCGGCGTCATCTTCATCTGCGTGCACGCGATCGAGACGATCATGCGCATATCGTAGCAAGGGCAGGTTCCCGGGTTGAAATCGGTGGCGAGCGCGACCGCCGCCCCGCTGTCGAGCAGGCGGCGAGCGGGCGGGTAGGGCTTGCCGAGGAAGTAGTTCGACCCGGGCACGAGGCAGGCGACGGTCCCGGAGATCGCGAGCGCGGGCAGGTCGGCTTCCACGACGCAGTCGAGGTGGTCGGCCGAGACGGCGCCGAGCTTGAGCGCCTCGCCGAGGCTTTCCATGCGCGAGAGCTGCTCGGCGTGGACCTTCAGCTTGAGGCCAGCCTTGGCGCCGGCGGCCGCGATCTTGCGGAGGTCGTCCAGGTCGAAGTAGCCCTTCTCGCAGAACAGGTCCACGAACGTCGCGAGCTTCTCCGAAGCGACGCGCGGGATCATCGTCTCGCAGACGCGCTCGACGAAATCGTCCTTGCGCCCCTTGTACTCGGGCGGGACGGCGTGCGCGCCGAGGAAGGTCGCCACGATCTCGAGCGGCCCGCGCCCGGACACCGCGCGCATCGCGCGCAGCAGCTTGAGCTCGTTGTCGAGGTCCAGGCCGTAGCCGGACTTGGCCTCGATCGTCGTCGTGCCGGAGGCGATAAAGTCGAGGGCGCGCATGCGCAGGCCGGCGGTCAGGTCCGCCTCCTTCGCGCCGCGCACGCCGTTGACCGTGGAGAGGATGCCTCCGCCGGCCGCGGCGATGTCGGCATAGGTCTTGCCGGCGAGGCGGGATTGGAAGTCCTCGAGGCGAGGCGCGACGAAGACCGGGTGCGTGTGGGCGTCGACGAAGCCGGGCATCAGCACGCGCCCTTCCGCGCTCAAGATTTTGGCGCCTTTCGCGAGCGGATTGGTCAGGACGACGGCCTTGGGGCCGGCCGCCACGATCCGGTCCTTCTCGATGAGCACCGCGCCGTCGCGCAGCACGCCGAGCGTGCCCTTATCCGGTCCCGCGCGGGGCCCGTCCGGGCCCGCCAGGGTGAGGATTTCGGAGGCATTGAGGATGAGGGTCGCCACGCGTCTATTCTACGAAATCGGCCGGGACCCTTGGACCGCTCTCCGGGGACCGGATGGCCCTATCTCCCGTCGCCGTCTTTGGGTTAGGATCGCCTGATGCGCACCCTGACTTTGCTGGCCGCCCTGGCGTTCCCCGCCTCCGCGGCGATCCCGCTCGTCTCGACCGAGCCCTTCTCGGTCGGGGGCGCCGCGCTGTCCGATCCGGAGATCGACGACCTTCTGGCGGCTCCGGGGGGACCGTTCGTG
>JAHFCD010000577.1 GCA_023249695.1 Elusimicrobiota bacterium | reverse complement strand
TTGAGATAAACCTGTCTCCCATCCGCCGCCCGAAACCCCGTGACCATGGAGCTGGAAAGGGTTGACAGCGTTCGGCACGGAGGTTATAGTAACGAGTCTGGAGGTCCCATCTAAAATGGCCATTATCGATCGAGTCAAGTATGACGGTCCCGGCAACATCCTCGTCTGGCGCTACCCGCCGGACGACCTGAGCTGGGGCACCCAGGTCATCGTCAACCAATCTCAAGAGGCCATTTTCTTCAAGGGCGGCGAGGCGCTCGACGTCCTCGGGCCCGGCACCCACACCTTGCGCACGGCGAACATCCCGCTCCTGCGCAAATACATCAAGATGCCCTTCGGCGGCGAGACGCCGTTCGCGGCCGAGATCTACTACGTGAACAAGGCCGTCAACATGGACGTGAAGTGGGGCACCAACAGCCCGATCCCCGTCCTCGACCCCAAGTTCAACGTCTTCCTGCCCGTCCGCGCGTTCGGCCAGTTCGCGATCCAGGTCTCCGATTCGCGGGCGTTCGTGACCCAGCTCTCGGCCACGAATCCCCAGTTCACGACCGATCAGCTGTCGAACTATTTCCGCGGCGTCCTGCTCACCAAGGCCAAGGATTATATCGCCGAGACGATCGTGAAGCAGAAGATCAACGTCCTCGAGATCGCGGCCCACTTGGAGGAGATGTCCGGCGCGATCCAGACCAAGCTCGCGCAGGACTTCGCGACCTTCGGCGTGAAGCTCGTGAACTTCTACCTGAACTCTGTGGACGTGCCCGAGGACGACGACACGGTGCTGCGCCTGAAGAAGGCGCTGGCCGATCGGGCGGAGGTGGACATCCTCGGCGACAAGTACCAGCAGAAGCGCACGCTCGACGTCATGGAGAAAGCCGCCGGCAACGAGGGCGGCGGAGCGGGCGCGGGCATGACCGCGGGCATGGGCCTCGGCGCGGGCCTCGGCATGGGCCAGATGATGGGCCAGGCGATGGGAAACATGAACCCCAACGCGCCCGCGGCGGGCGCCGCGGCCGGAAGCCCCGCCGGCGCGAAGTTCTGCTCGTCCTGCGGCAAGGGCCTCGCCGCGGGCGCGAAGTTCTGCGCGGAGTGCGGCGGCAAGGTCGGCTAGCCCGTCGTTAAGGCTTTGCGACGACGACCAGGCCGCCGTCGGCCTTGCCGGCTTTGTCCTTGAGGCCGGCGAGCCCTTTGACGAACGTCTCGAGCGAGACCCAGTACGGCTCGTAATATTTTCGGTCCGTCTCGAGGATAAGGACGCGATCGCGGGCGGCGTCGAAGGCCCCCACGGCGGAGTAGGTTCCGACGGCGCCCTCGGGATCTCCGGTGAAGGCGCTCTGGATGTATCTGGCGACGATCTGGTTCTTGTCTCCGGCTTCGTTCTCGACGAGGATCTTGCGGATCGCCGCCGCGGTCTCCGGGTGCGAATCCGACGCGGTGACGACTTTCACGCTCGTGTTTTTCAGCCCGTAGGCGCGAAGCGCGCTTTGGAAAACGGCGCCGAATTGAGCGAGGCCGATACCCGCGGGCTTCTCGCCTTTCAATCGGTCGGCGAAATCCTTGGCCGGGATCTTTTTCAGGAGAGATTCTTCGGTAATCAGCTCGTCGGCGCTCGTATAGTCCGTTTCCTGTCTCAGCGCATTCAAGACCGCGGCCATGGCCGCGGCCGACGCCGAATGGCCTCCGCGCATGCCCTCGTAATATGGGATGAGCGCCCAAAAATCAGGCGCCGGGCTTTCCTTGATGAAGGTTCGCTCCCGCTTGAGGAGGGAAGCCGCGGGGCGTCCGGACGGGCCGTATTTAGGGGCGGGATCCGCCGCTCCCGCGAAAGACGAGAGCAAGGCGGCGGCGAGAATCATGGTTTTCATAGTTGGAGTTTGACCGGCGGGAGAATGAACGGCTTGCCTTTGTAGGGCACGACGGTCTCGACGAGCTCAGACGGCGTCACGGCGACGCGCAGCGTGTGCGCGAAGCGCTTCTTCGGGTAGCCCGGGGGCAGCGGGTACAGCGGGGAGCCGCCGCCGCCCGAGATGATGTAGCGCACGCCGCGATGATCCGCGGCCCAGAAGGCGTGGATGTGGCCCATATA
>JAHFCD010000097.1 GCA_023249695.1 Elusimicrobiota bacterium | reverse complement strand
GTCACCCTCGCGACCTACCTCTCCCGGACGATGTTCCCCGATGAGAACGGAAAATACATCGTCTCGGTCCTCCGGGCGAACCTCTCCGACGCGCCGGCCGAGGGCGTACGCCTGACCATGACGACGCGCCGGCGGGGGGAGCCCGTCGAACGCGCGCAGAGCGGACCGGCGCAATCCCTCGAGGCCGGAAGCAGCTCCTACTTCGGCCTCCCCGTTTCGACCGAGACCTTCACCTCGCTTCTCGACGGCCCCGCCGATCGCCGCAGCGGCCTCGAGTGGTCGCTCACGTATCGCTTCGCCGACGACGCTCCCGGGAAGACGCGCTGCTACCGCCTTCGCGCCCTGCCCCGCCGCCACGGGCCGGCGGGGATCGAGTGGCTCCCGCTCGGCAAGTCGCAGAAGTGCGACTAGTGTAATACTCCGCGCCCCCCGCGCGAATACCTACCGACGGCGCTGACGGGGGTCACATGCCGACCGACATGAGCGACAAGCCGACCGCGGAATTCACCGAGTTCTACGCCTCCTGGTTCGACCGCGTCTACAACTACGCGCGCGGCCGGACCGGCTCGGCGGTGAGGGCCGACGAGATCGCGGCAGACACCTTCGAGCGCGCCTTCCGCTCCTGGGGCAAGTTCGACGCGAAGCGCGGCGATCGGAGGACCTGGCTGTTCACGATCGCCTTCCGCTCCGTCGCCGATCATTACCGCGCGGAAAAGCCCGGCGTCTGGACGAGCCTCGAGCTGACGGCCGAGCCGCCTGACGCGGCCCGAGGGCCGGCCAAGGAAGCCGAGGCCGCCGACGAGAAGCGCCTCCTGACCCTGGCGCTCGACACGCTTGAAGACGAGGCCCGCGAGGTCGTCTCCCTGCGCTTCTTCTCCGGCATGACGAACCGGGCGATCGGCGAGCTGCTCGGCCTGTCCGAGTCGAACGTCGCCGTGATCCTGTTCCGGTCGATCCGCAAGCTGCGCAAGAATTTTTCCGCCTTGGAGGCCTGATTATGGACGACATCATGGAAGCCGAGCGTTTCGACACGGAGCTGGAGAAAATACTCGCCGGACGGCCCGTCGCGGGCGACGTGAGCCCCGAGCTCGCGGCGGATCTCGCCTTCGCGGCGCGGCTCGCGGCCCTGGATTACAGCGGCGAGAGCCGGATGAAATATCCGGCGAAGCTGAAGATCCTCGCGAAAGCCGAGGAGAACCGGCTCCGCAGCCTACTGCGCCGGGTCGGGGTGCGGCCGCTCGTGCTCGCGGCGGCGTCGCTGGCGCTGATTCTCGCGCCTTTCTTCATGAGCTGGATCGCCTCGGACCGCTTCGAGCAGGGGGCCCTGTCCCTTTTCGCTCCCCGCCCGGCCGCCGGCATGTTCCATGGCAACGGCGGCTACATGTTCGGATCCGGCGGCTCTCCTTACGAGAATGGGAGCAACGGCATCGCCCAGGGCGGGGCGATCGGCGGCGCCGGCGACATCATCACGCCGCTCAATCCGAGGGACCCGTCGGCGCTTTCCTATCTGGGCAGCGCGGGGATCAAGAAGGCCAAAACCGGCGAGCCTAAGTATGGCGATGCCTTGAGGGGAAGCGCCTCCCGCGCGGCCAGCGCGCCGGAGCCGCAGTCCGCGCCTCTCGACCGTGAAGGCTACGCCTTCACCGAGGAGAACCCGTTCCAGAAGGTCGTCGATCATCCTCTGTCCACCTTCTCGATCGACGTGGACGCCGCGTCTTACTCGAACACGCGCCGCATCCTGAATGAGAGCCGCATGCCTCCGGCGGACGCGGTGCGCATCGAGGAGTTCATCAACTATTTCCATTACGACTATCCCGAGCCGCAGGGCGAGCATCCGTTCTCGATCACGACCGAGCTCGCCGCCTGCCCGTGGAACGCCAAGCATAAGCTCGTCCGTGTCGGGCTCAAGGGCAAGTCGATCGCGACCAAGGACCTGCCGCCCAACAACCTCGTCTTCCTGATCGACAGCTCGGGCTCGATGCTGAGCGCGGAGCGTCTGCCGCTGATCAAGAAAGGCCTGCGGCTTCTCGTCGAGCAGCTGAGGAAGGAAGACCACATCTCGATCGTGGCCTACGCGGGCTCGGCGGGGCTCGTCCTGCCGGCGACGTCCGGCGCGAAGAAGGAGGAGATTCTCGCGGCCCTCGACCGCCTCGAGGCGGGCGGCTCGACGGCGGGCGGCGCCGGCATACAGCTCGCGTACATGGTCGCGGGGGAGAACTTCATCCCGAAGGGAAACAACCGCGTCATCCTCGCGACCGACGGCGATTTCAACGTCGGCGTGACGAGCGACGGCGAGCTCACGCGGCTCATCGAGGAGAAGCGGGAGCACGGCGTGTTCCTGACCGTGCTCGGCGTCGGCCGCGACAACGTCCAGGATCACACGATGGAGCAGCTGGCCGACAAGGGCAACGGCAACTATGCGTACCTCGACGACATTGCAGAGGCGCAGAAGGTGCTGGTCAAGGAGATGGGCGGGACCTTGGTCGCGATCGCCAAGGACGTGAAGATCCAGGTCGAGTTCAACCCGGCCAAGGCCCAGGCGTACAAGCTCATCGGCTACGAAAACCGGATGCTGGCCGCCGAGGACTTCAACAACGACAAGAAGGACGCCGGCGAGCTCGGCGCGGGACACACCGTGACGGCGCTGTACGAGATCGTGCCCGCGGGCGCCGAAGATGAAAGCCTGCCGCCGGTGGACGAGCTCAAGTATCAGGCGCCGCGCCCCGCGGCAGGAGCCGTCGGCGGCACGGAGCTGTTGACCGTCAAGTTCCGCTACAAGAAGCCCGACGGAAAGAAGAGCATGCTCATCTCCCGGCCGCTGGCCGACGAGAACCGGGACTGGAGCCTGGCGTCTGCGGACTTCAAGTTCGCGGCCTCGGCGGCGGGGTTCGGGATGATGCTGCGCGCCTCGAAGACGCGGGGCGACCTCGGCTACGACAAGGTCCGGACGATGGCGAGGGAAGGCCTGGGCAAGGACGAGGACGGCTACCGCGCCGAGATGATCCGCTTGATCGCCAAGGCCGAGCTTCTCGACAAGGCGCCGGAGCCCTCGAAATAGAGGGGAATGTTGTACGATGAGATCATGAGCTCGGAGTTTGTCTTTCCGCTGACGGAAGTGAAGGAAAACGGCCAGCTGGCCGTCAACGCGCAGACCGCGCCGGAAACTTTTCCGGACGCGCTCAGCGAGGGGGCCTTGGTGGGCCCGGTCTCCCTCGAGGGGATGATCCTCGCAGTCGACGACGAGGCCGCGTTCACGGGCACGGCGAAAGGAAAGTGGAAGTTCGAGTGCACCCGCTGCCTCAAGCCGCTCGAGCAGTCGTGGAGCGCCGGGATCGAGGTCATGGTGCCGATCGACGGCGGCCCGATGGATCTCACCGACGAGGTGCGCCAGTCCATCGCGCTCGCCCAGCCGATGAAGCTTCTGTGCAAGCCCGCCTGCAAGGGCCTCTGCGAGGTGTGCAAGAAAAACCGCAATGAGGTGAATTGCGGCCATCCCGAAGGCGGCGGCGGGGACGGCGTTCCCGGGGGAAACTTCGCCAACACGCGAAAGCCCCGATTGACCCCTCGCCCTCAGAAAGGCTAAAATCAGCCTTCTCCGCAAATAGAGGAATACCATGCCCAATCCGAAACGTAAACACACGCGTTCCCGCCGCGACAGCCGCCGCTCCGCCAACTGGAAGCTCGAGGCCGTGCCTCTGAGCAAGGACAAGGACGGCCGCTGGCACCGCCCGCACACGATCAGCCCCGAGGGTTTTTACAACGGCGTGCTCGTGCGCCCGCCGAAGACGAAGAAGGGCTCCAAGCCCGAAGGCGGGGAAGGGAAGTCGTAAGACTTTCGAACCCTCTCGCGTGAGGATAGCGCTCGACGCCGTCGGCGGCGACTTCGGACTGCCCCCCAATATCGAGGGGGCGATCCAGGCCGCGAACGCCTTCGGCGTCGAGCTTCTTCTCGCGGGGCCGGCGGATAAGATTCGCGCGGAGCTTTCCGCGCGCGGCATCGCCGAAGGCGACCCCCGGTTCGAGATCGTCGACGCGCAGCAGTGCGTCGGCATGGACGAGGAGCCGGCGGCCGCCTGTCGAACCAAGTCCAACTCGTCGATCATGGTCGCCGCGAAGATGGCGGCCGACGGGCGCGCCGCCGGCTTCGTGTCGGCGGGGAACTCCGGCGCCACCATGGTCGCGGCCCTGATGAACTTCAAGCGCGTGCCCGGCGTGCTGCGTCCCGCGATCGCCTGTCCCATTCCGACCCCGAAGGGCGTCACCGTCATGCTCGACGCCGGTGCGAACGTGGACTGCAAGCCCTGGCACCTCGTCCAGTTCGCGATGATGGGCGCCTTGCTCGCGCGCCACGTCTACGGGATCTCCGAGCCGACGGTCGGCCTGCTGTCGATCGGCGAGGAAGAGGGCAAAGGCAACGACCTGGCCAAAGAGGCCTTTCCGTTGCTTAAGAGCGCAGGCGTGAACTTCTACGGATGCGTCGAAGGGCGCGACGTCCCCGCCGGCAAGACCGACGTCGTGGTCTGCGACGGGTTCGTCGGCAACGTCCTGATCAAGACGATGGAAGGCACCGCGATGGCGATGATGGCGCAGCTCAAGACCGAGCTCATGTCGTCCTGGCGCTATCGCCTTCCGCTGATATTTCTGCGCGGTCCGTTTTCGCGACTGAAGCGCAAAATGAGCTACGATGAGTACGGCGGCGCGCCCTTGGTCGGAGTCAACGGCGTCGCCATCGTCAGCCACGGCTCGTCCAACGCGCGCGCGATCGCCAATGCGATCCGCGTCGCGGCCAAGATCGCCGACGCCGGGCTGCCGGCAGCGTTGAAGGAGGTCGTGGCCCGAACGGCCGCGCCCGAGGAGAAAGTACCGACATGAGCACCGACACCGCGCCGCGCCCCGTCCCGACGACGGGCATTCGGCTGAAGGATAAAGTCGCGATCATCACCGGCTCCGCCCAGGGCATCGGCTACACCACCGCCGAGCTCTTCGCCGCCGAGGGCGCGAAGGTCGTCATCGTCGACGTCAACGCCGAGTTGGCCGCCAAGTCCGCCGTGACGCTCGCCGCCGGCGACGCCGGCAAGACGCTCGGCATGGCCTGCGACGTGACGAAGATCGACCAGTGCGAGGCCGTGGTCAAGGCCGCCATGGAAAAGTTCGGGAAAATTGATATATTGGTCAACAACGCGGGGATCACCAAGGACAACCTGCTCATGCGGATGTCCGAAGGGGATTGGGACCTCGTGATGGACGTGAACTTGAAGGGCGCTTTCAACTTCATCAAGGCCAGCATCCGGCCGATGATGAAGGCCCACTACGGACGCATCGTGAATATCGCCTCCGTGATCGGGCAGGAAGGCAACGCCGGACAGGCCAATTATTCCGCCTCGAAGGGCGGACTAATTTCCCTGACGAAGTCGGTCGCACGGGAGTTCGCCTCCCGCAGCATCACGGCGAACGCGGTCGCGCCGGGCTTCATCAAGACGCGGATGACGGACGCCGTCTCCGATGAGATGAAGGCGAAGTTCGTCGAGAAGATCGTTCTCGGACGGATGGGCGAGCCGGCGGACGTCGCCCGAGCGGTTCTGTTTTTGTCGTCGGACGAAGCGTCGTACATCACCGGCCACTGCCTCAACGTGAACGGTGGTGGATACATGTAAATTGCGTTAAGGAGATAAGACATCATGGCTGATGCCAACATCGCGGACCGCGTGAAGCAGATCATCGTCGAGCAGCTCGGCGTGGATGCCGCGGAAGTCACCCCCACGGCGCACTTCGTCAACGACCTCGGCGCGGACTCGCTCGACACCGTCGAGCTCGTCATGGCGCTCGAAGAAGAGTTCGACACCGAGATTCCCGACGAGCAGGCCGAGAAGATCCAGACGGTCGGCCAGGCGATCGACTACATCTCGGCCCACGCCAAGAAGTAGGATCGGAGCGGACTCTCCGATGCCGAGGCCTCTCGAAGAGGTCGTCGGGTACCGGTTTAAAGACGCCGGACTGCTCAAGCAGGCGATGTCGCACAAGTCGTTCGCCAGCGAGAGCGGGTCCGGCGTCTATAACGAGCGCTTGGAGTTCCTGGGCGACAGCGTGCTGGCGTCGGTCGTCGCGCACGCGGTCTACGCGGGCTATCCGGACGAGCCCGAGGGAAACCTCTCCAAGAAGAAGTCCCTGCTCGTGTCCCGGCCCAGCCTCGCCCTGTGGGGCGAGGCGCTCGACATCGGAACCTATCTTCATCTGGGCGTCGGCGAGGAATCCACCGGCGGCCGGACTCGGCAAAGCCTGCTGGCCAACGCCGTCGAGGCCCTGATCGGGGCGATCTATCTCGACGGCGGCTACGAGGCTGCGGCCGAGTTCATTCGCGCCTGGTACGCCGATCGGCACGGGAGCCTGCTCGAGACGGATCACAAGAGCAGGCTGCAGGAAATTCTGCAGAAGCGGCACAAGTCGCCGCCGGCGTACGAGACGGCGTCCGCGACGGGGCCGGATCACGACAAGGTTTTCCAGATCGTGGTGCGGCTCGGCGAACGCGAGCTCGGACGCGGCGCGGGCAAGAGCAAGAAGGAAGCGGAGCAGGCGGCGGCCAGCGACGCGCTGGCGAAGATGGATAGGGGGAATTTATGAGCATGATTTACGAGCTGACCGAGCAGCAGGAAGAGATCAAGAACTTGGCGTGGCAGATCGCCGTTCGCGATATTAAACCGGTGCGTGAGTCGCTTGATGAACAGGAAAAATTCCCCTGGGAAGTCGTCAAGAAGATGGCCGCGGCCGACCTGTACTCCGTCTACCTGCCCGAGGCGTACGGCGGCATGGGCGGCGGCCTGATGGAGCAAGTGCTCGTCATCGAGCAGCTCTCCCGCGCCTGCGGCGGCATCGCGCTCGCGTTCGCGGCCTCCGGCCTCGGCGTGCTCCCGATCCTGCTCCTCGGCAATCCCGAGCAGCGCGCGCGCTTCATCCCCGACCTCGCCTCCGGCAAGAAGCTCGCGGCCTTCTCGATCACCGAGGCCAACGCCGGGTCCGACGCGACGGCCACCGAGTGCACCGCCAAGCTCGACGGAAACGACTACATCTTGAACGGCTCGAAGATCTTCGTCTCCAACGGCGAGGTCGCCGAGACCTACGTCGTGTTCGCGACCACCAACCGCTCCCGCGGCGCCCGCGGCGTCACTGCATTCGTCGTCGAGAAGGGGACCCCCGGCTTCGGCTTCGGCAAGAAAGAGCATAAGATGGGCATCCGCGCCAACCCGACCTATCAGCTCGACTTCCAGAACTGCCGCGTCCCCATTAAGAACCGTCTTTATAAGGAAGGCTACGGCCTGTTCACGGCGCAGACGACCTTCGACTGCTCGCGCCCCGGCGTGGCGTCGCAGGCTCTCGGCATCGCGCAGGGCGCGCTCGACGAGACGCTCGCATACATCCGGCAGCGCCGCCAGTTCGGCCAGCCGATCTCGAGCTTCCAGGCGATCCAGCACATGATGGCCAACTGCGCGACGCAGATCGAGATGAGCCGGGCGCTGCTGTACACCACCGCGAAGGCGATGGACAAGTACATGCTGCCCGTCTACAAGAAAGCGATC
>JAHFCD010000096.1 GCA_023249695.1 Elusimicrobiota bacterium | reverse complement strand
CAGGTTGATCGACCGTCGAGTTCAGCTTCGCTTCCGGGTCCGGGGCTTCCCAGGGACGGACCTGCAATGCTACATCGTCGTAAACGTGGGGACTTGACGGGGCTCGTCCATATCAGGCCGGAGGATCATCTCCCCCGGACGCGACCACGCGAGCTGGACGAGGCGCGGCCGCTCCGTCTCAGACCAAGGTGAAGCGGCGGCGGACGAGCCGGCGCAGCATCTCCGCCGCCTCGGCGTCGTCGGCGGAGGCGATCTCGCGATGAAGGGCCGGGGCGATTTCCAGGAACGCGTCGAGCACCTCGGGATCGAAATGAGCGCCGCGCTTTTCGCGCATGAGGACGAGGGACCGCTCGAGGTCGAAGGGCTCCTTGTAGGGGCGGCGGGAGGTGAGCGCGTCGAACACGTCGGCCACGGCGAAGATCCGGGCGATGAGGGGGATCTGCGCGCCCTTGAGCCCTTTGGGATAGCCGCTGCCGTCGAACTTCTCGTGGTGGTACTCGACGACCGCGCGCGCGCCGCGTAGCCATTTCGAGCGGGAGATGATGTCCACGCCCTTCATCACGTGATCGTGCATGATCGCGAGCTCGGTCTCGTTGAGGGGCGCCGGCTTGAGCAGGACGTCGTCCCGGACGCCGATCTTGCCGACGTCGTGCAGGAAGGCCCCGGCGATGAGGGCGCGCACGCGCCCGTCGTCGAGCCCGAGCGCCGTCGCCAGGCGCGCGGCGTACAGGGTCACGCGGTAGTTATGGGCGTTCGTCGCGGAGTCGCGCTCGGCGATCGCGCAGCCGAGGACGTCGAGCAGCTCGATGTTGGCCTCCAGCAGCTCGGCGCCGAGGCGGACCAGGCGGCGGTTGAGCAGGATGATCACCGGGTAGAGCGCGACGGTCGCGGCCAGCACCGCGGCCACGAGCAGAGCCAGGGCCCCGAACACGTCCGCCTTGATCTCGCGGAGCGTCTTGTCGTCGACCTGGTAGACCCCGCCGAAGTAGGCGACCAGCTCTCGACGCTCGTCGAAGATCGGGACCATGACCGTCATCAGCAGGCTCCCGTCCAGGAAGAATTTGCGATAGCGCGGCGTCGCGCCGAGCGGGAGGCGATGCGAGGGCGCGTGGGCCTCGAGGCTGATCCGGCCGGCGCCGGGGCGCACGGCCTCGAGCACCGGCCGGCGTCCGGCATCGTAGAGCTCGACGACGACGAAGTGCTCCCGGACGTGCTCTTCGCCGCGGCGCCGCAGGTCCTCATAGCGCCTCGCGTCGGGCCGCCGCGCGTAGCCGGCGCAGGCGGCGGTCAGCGTCGCGGACTCGTCCATCGCGAGCTTCAGAACGCGCCGGTCGATCTTCCCGGTCTGCAGGTAATACACGAGGCCGCCGCCCGCGGCCGACAGCAGGAGCCAAACGAGGAGGAGCCGCCCGACGACCAATCGGTGGATGCTGCGGGGCATGGTTCCGTTTTGATAGCAGATCGCGCGGCGCCGGCCTACGACGCTCGGGTCTCGGTTTTACGACATGGGCGCATGCTAGAATGAGCCGTCCCGAACCGAGATGACCCTCTCATCCGCCTTGGCCTTGCTGACCTTGCTGGCCGCCCCGGCCTCCGCCGACGGCTTCACCGTTTCCTCGTATACCGCCGCGGCGCTGGACGCCGCCCCCGACGTCCGCTCGGCCGAGGAGTCCTACCAGGCGGCGGACGCGGCCCTGAAGGGCCAGGCCGCGGCGATGCTCCTGCCGACCCTTGGGTTCGCCTACACCCAAACGGCGTACGGCCATAATCCGCTCGACGCGTATCGTTATGAGCATGGGCGGTTCGCGCCGCGCCTGGGGCAGGCGGCGACCACGGCGAATTGGAATCTGTTCAACAGCTTCGAGGATCTGCAAAAGACGCGGGCGGCCGCGCGGACGCGCCGCGCGGCCCGCGGCGCCCTGGCGGCCGCGAAGCAGGATCGAGCGTTCGCGTCGATCTCCGCGTTCTACGACCTGGACTCGAAGACCGAGCTTCTCGGCGTGGCGCGGCAGAACCTGGCGGACCAGAAGCGGCAGTACGATCAGTCGCTCGACCTGTACAAGCACGGGATGAAGAGCCTGGCCGACCTGCTCAAAAGCGAGACCGACTGGCGCTCGTCGGAGCTGCGCCTCATCTCGGCGCAGTCGGACCGCAAGAAGGCGCTCGTCGAGTTCAACACCTTGGTCGACCGCGCCGCGCTCGCGGACGCCGCGCTCGCGGTGGACCTGCAGGCCGGCGCCACGGCCTTGCCGGCCGTGGACGCCGACCTCGTCCGCGCGCTCGAGGTCCGCCCCGAGGCGGCGCAGGCGCGCGAGGAGCTCGAGCGGGCGCGCGTCGCCGTCGAGCAGGCCGTCCAAGGCCTCCTGCCCAGCCTCCGGGTGGACGCGACCTGGACCAAGACGCGCTACGCGGCCTTCTCGGGCGCGGGCTCGAGCCTTCCGAACCCGACCGATCACGTCGGCGTCGCGCTGAGCCTGCCGATCGGCTTCAACGGCCTGACGCAGGCCTGGACGATCTCCACGGCGCGAGCGCAGAAGCGCCGCGCGGAGGCGGCGCGAAGCGCCGTGGAGCGGACCGTGAAGTCGGAGTTGTACAATGCGTACATCAATCTCGAAAAGGTCTCGAGCTCCTACACGGTCGCCCTGCTCAAGGAGGAGATCGCGGCGAAGTCCCTCGAGCTCGTCGGCCGCCAGTACCAGCAGGGCGCGGCGGACGCGATCCGCATGAACCAGGCGCAGAATGACTACCTGAACGCCCGCGTCGAGCGCGCTCTGGCCCTGCACGATATTTTCATCGACCGCGCCCGCTACAAGCGCGCGGCGGGAGACCAATTATGGTGAACCTGAAATCGCCGAAGGCGTTCGCCGCCGCCGGCCTCGCCGCCGTCGCTCTGAGCGCGGCCGGGTGGAAATATTACGGAAAATCTTCCGCCGACGGCGGCGGAGCGACGACCGTCGTCGTCGCGCGCGGCGACATCGAGCTCCACTTCATGGACTCGGGCGAGCTGACGCCGAAGACCTTCGTCGACGTCGCCTCGAAGGTGTCGGGGCGGGTCATCGAGCTGTTCGTCGACGAGGGCGCGCGCGTCAAGAAGGGCGACAAGCTCGCCGTGATCCAGCCGGGGCGGACCGAGGCGGAGGCGTACGTGCCGACGACGCTGACCGCGCCGATCGACGGCGTCATCATGCGCTACCAGGACCGCGGCGCCGGCAACTCGCAGGAGGGCCGCCTGTCCAAGCTCGGGGACTATGTCACCGGGCTCATGGAGTCCCAGAACCCGACCTACCTGATGACCGTGGCCGACCTGTCGCGGCTCGTCGTGAAGATGAAGATCTCGGAGATGGATATTCTCAAGCTGAAGGAGGGCATGGAGGTCAAGGTCACCGTGGACGCCCTGCCCGGCCAGGACTTCCCGTCGAAGGTGACCCTGGTCTCGCCGCAGGCGGAGAAGGACAGCAACAACCTCAAGAACTTCAAGGTCGAGGTCACCCTCTTGAAAAGCGACGCGCGTCTGAAGCCCGGGATGACCGCGCGCGTCGACGGCCTCCTCGATTCGCGCAAAAAGGTGCTCAAGATCCCGCTCTCCGGCGTGTTCGAGGAAGGCGGCAAGGAATTCGCCTATCGCAGCGCCGCCGGGGCCAAGCCGGAGAAGGCGCCGCTCAAGCTCGGCCTGCGCTCGGAGATGGACGTCGAGGTCCTCGACGGCGTCAAGGAAGGCGACAAGCTCCTCACCGAGAAGCCGGACGACAAGCCCAAGTCGTGAACGCTCTCTCCGTCGAAGGCCTGACGCGCGTCTACCCGGGCGGGTATCAAGCGCTCAAGGGCGTCACGTTCGCCGTCGCCAAGGGAGACTTCACCGCGATCATGGGGCCCTCGGGCTGCGGCAAGTCCACCTTGCTCAACATCCTGGGCCTGCTCGACCGTCCGACGGGCGGGAGATATCTCCTCGAAGGCGCTGAAACCGCGCGCCTGGGCGACGCGGAGCTCACCGGCCTTCGCCGCGCCCGCATCGGCTTCGTCTTCCAGGCCTTCAATCTCCTGCCGCGGCTTTCCGCCCTCGAGAACGTCGCCTTGCCGATGGCCTACGCGGGCGCGGAGGTGGACGAGCGCCGCGAGCGCGCCCGCGTGCTTCTCGACCGCGTCGGCCTCGGCGCCAAGACCGGGAACACGCCGCTCCAGCTCTCCGGCGGCGAGCGCCAGCGCGTCGGCATCGCGCGCGCGCTCGCGAATGCGCCCGCGCTGCTGCTCGCCGACGAGCCCACGGGCAACCTCGACTCGAAGTCCTCGGCCGAGATCCTCGCGCTGTTTAAAGAGCTCAACGCCGAGGGGATGACGGTCGTGCTCGTCACGCACGATCCGGCGATCGGCGCGGCCGCGGGCAAGATCATCCGCGTCAAGGACGGCGCCCTCGCGTGAACCTGCGCGAGGCGTTTCGCGCGGGGGCCCGCGAGATCTCCGCGAACAAGATCCGCTCGGCGCTCTCGTTCACCGCGGTCTCCGTCGGCGTCGCTTCCCTGCTCTACACGATGGCGCAGACGCGCGGCATGGAGGAGGCGCTCGAGCAGAACCTGGTGCTGATGGGGCCGGGGCGGCTGACGGTCGAGAAAAAGCGCAATTACGTCTCCAAGGGACTCTCCCTCGGCCTGACCTACGGCGACGCGGGCGCCCTGCGCCGCGAGCTGCCGGACCTTTACATGGTCGAGCCGCGTTCCTCCTACGACGCGAAGCTCATCTCCGGCCGCAGCTCGGTCTCGGACGTTCGCGTCGCCGGCACGACCCCGGATTTCCGCCGGCGCGACTGGGTGTACGCGCTTCGCGGCCGGTTTCTCAACGAGTGGGACGTCGGGCATCGCGCGCGCGTCGTCGTGATGGTCGAGCCGGCGATCTGGATCAAGAAACCCTTCTGGGCGAAGATCTGGCAGGAGGAAGAACCCTACGACGCCTTCGCCAAGCGCCGCGACCTGCTCGGCCGGCGCGTCCGGCTCGAGGACGCGGTCTACACCGTGATCGGCGTGCTGACCCCGCCGGCGCGCGACAAGGACCCCCGCTGGAACAGCTGGAGCACGCCGCACGCCCTGGTGCCGATCACGGCCTTCCAGCAAAGCTTTCCGCGCGCCGCGGAAAATCCGGACGCCGTCGATGAGATCCGCATCGACACCGGCGACGAGAAGACCCTCGCCGCCCGCCGCAGGCAGGTCGAGGCCATCCTCAAGCGTCGACATCGAGGCGAGGAGGACTTCGAGATCAGGGATGAGCGCGAGGCGATCGAGTCCCGGATGGAGGAGATGCGCAAGAACGTGAAGGCGGGGCTGGCGCTCGGCTTCGTGGCCCTGCTCGCCGGCGGCATCGGCATCATGAACGTGACGCTGGCCACGATCTTCGCGCGCGTGCGCGAGATCGGCATACGCCGCGCGATCGGCGCCGGCCGCGCGGACATCATGGCGCAGTTCCTTCTCGAGGCGGTCATGCTGGGCGCGGCGGGGGGCGTCGCCGGGGTCGCGCTGGGCCTCGTCGGCGTCAAATGGCTCGCCGGGCTCGGCGCCACGAAGCAATTGGCCAAGATCTCGTGGGCCCATTGCGCCGAAGGCATCGTGCTCGCCGCGTTCGTCAGCGCCGCCTTCGCCTTGATCCCCGCCTACCGTGCGTCCCGGCTCGATCCCGTCGAGGCGTTGAAGGCCGAATGAAGATCGCGGAGCTGGGCCGCTCGGCGCTCATCGAGATCCTCGCGCACAAGACGCGCTCCGCCATGACGAGCCTGTCGCTCGCGATCGGCATCGCCGCGATGCTGTTCACCTTCGTGCAGACCGCCGACGTCCTGAAGCGCTATGAAGACGCCTTTCGTCTCGCGGGCCCCGGCCGCATCGAGATCAGCCAGAAAAACAACTATGTCTCGAAAGGGCTCTCGCCGGGCCTGACCTACGGCGACGCCCTCGAGATTCGCCGCCAGTATCCCGAGCTGTTCATGGTCTCGCCCTTGATCACGACGTGGCGCACGCGCATGCGCCTCGACACCTTCAGCAACGAGGGCATTCGCGTCCGCGCCATCACCCCGGAATGGGCCAAGCGCGACTGGGTGTATACCCTGCGCGGGCGTCTCATCAACGCGCGCGACCTGGCGTCGGCCGCGCGCGTCTGCGTCCTCGTCCAGTCCGGCGGCTGGGTCAAGAAGCCTTTTTGGGCCCGGTATTGGCCGGAGCAGGCGCTGACCAAGCATATCTCCCGCCGCGATCCGCTCGGCCGCGAAGTCATGCTCGGCGAGCATGTGTTCACCGTGATCGGCGTCATCAAGGAGCCGCCGCGCGACAAGGACCGGCGCTGGTTCGGGCGCTCCTGGGGAGGCCAGGGGGTGGCGCTCGTGCCGGCGACCGCCTTTCAGCGCTTCCTCGTGCCGCGCTATCAGAAAAATCCCGAGGTCATCGAAGAGATCAACGTGGACACCGGCGACGCGGCCACGGCCTCGGCGTACCTGCGGCGCATCAAGATCCTGCTCAAGGCGCGTCACCGCGGGGAGGAGGATTTCGAGATCAAGGATTTCCGCGAGATCATGCAGAGCGCGCTCGATCAGATGAAGGAGTTCGTCGTCTCCATCCTGATCATCGGCATCATCGCGATCCTCGCCTCGGGCATCGGCATCATGAATGTGACGCTCGCCACCATCTTCTCGCGCGTGCGCGAGATCGGCATCCGCCGCGCGCTGGGCGCGACCCGCGCGGACATCGTCTGGCAGTTCGTCAGCGAGGCGATGATGCTCGGCGTGCTCGGCGGCGTCGGCGGCACGGGCCTCGGCATCCTGGGCGTCTGGTACATGACCCCGAAGGAGGACGCGATGCTGGCGATCAGCCCGCTCCACGTCGGCGGCGCGCTGCTGATCGCGCTCGGCACGGGCTTCCTCTTCGCGCTTTATCCCGCCTACAAGGCTTCCCGCTTCGACACGGTCGAGGCGCTGCACTACGAATAGACCTTGAGCGCGGAGGGCGCCGGGGCTAGCGGGGGATCGCGGCGACGCCGGATTTGGCGAGGCGGTTGGCCCATTGGGCCTCGAAGCGCATTTGAGGCACGTCGAGGGCGGCCTTGAGCGGGCCCGACTCGAGCATGCGCTGGTCCTTCGCGGGCAGGAGCTTGCCCAGCGCGCGGCGCCCGCCTGGGAAGACCTCGAGTATGCCCGCGAGCGCGCGCGCATAGCCGGCGGGCTCGTGCAGGCGCACCCAGCCGTCGGTCAGGGCGCGCACGGTCTCGGCGATCTCGTCCGGCGTCAGCGCCGGATGGCGCCCGACGCGCCGGCCCCAGTCGTCGAAGAACGGGCCGACGGGCAATAAGAGATCCGCGGATTTTCTTAAAGCCTTCGCGCAGCGAAGGGGATAGTGGCGATGGTTGTCGGCGCCCATGTGCTTTTGGTGGATGAGGCCCGCGCGTCCGAGGCGGCCGTCGAACAGCGGGGAGCCGGGCTTGGCGGCGTCGTACAGCGCGAGGCGCAGCGGGTCGCTGGGCTTGAGCTCCCATTGGTCGGCGACGCGATCGAGGTCGCCGAAGTTGTGGGCGATCAGCGCGGACGCCTTGAGCCGCTCGATCGCGCCC
>JAHFCD010000095.1 GCA_023249695.1 Elusimicrobiota bacterium | reverse complement strand
TCCGAGCGCCGCCGTCCACTCCGCGCGCCCGCCCGGCGGCAGGCCGATCAGGCAGGTCAGGTAGCTGCGGCCCTCGGAGGCGGCCGCGGGAACGCTCATTTTCCCGCCTTCGGCGCCGGCGCGAGCGGCGGCACGTACAGCATCAGGCTCGAGTGCACCTTCGGATAGTCCTTCGCGAGCGCGCCGATCGAGACCACCGCCGGCGTCGCGTCGTACTTCGGGCCGAACATCCAGCACAGATGGTCCGCGGGGTAGAAGCGGGCGAGGCTTTTCGAGAAGCCCGCGACCTCGGCCTTCGTCTCCATGCCCGAGTAGAAGCAGGCCAGCAGCGGGAGGGCCGTGTTCATCGTCTTCGCGGCCTCGATCGCGGGCCGGTCCATGGCCTGAATCCCCCCGAAGTCGTCGCCGAGGCCCTTGCCCGTGAACGCCAGCAGGTGGTCGATCGAGGACACCGCGCCGAAGGTCTGGTGGTCCACCTTCTGCGCGCCGCAGCGGCGCACGAGCTCGACGGCGAGCCCGCCGAACACGAGCGGATGTCCGCGCGTGATGAAGCCGACCGTCCGGCCCTTGTCGAGCTCGGTGAAAATCCGGTCGGCCCATTTCGGCTCGTCCTGCCAGGCCTGATACGAGGCCGGGCGGATGTCGCCGCAGAACTCGGCGAGGAGCTCGCGGACCTCGGGACCGGCCACGTTGTTGAAGATCACGTCGCAGAGGCTGAGGGCGTGGATGACCTCGAGGGAGGCCGTGTAGGGAGGAAAGATCCCCAGGCCGCAAAGATAGAGCTTGCTCGGCTTGCGTGACGTCGCGTCCATGCCATGCCTCCTGCGAAATTCGGGGTCGACCGCGCGCGACGCCGCCCAGTAGAAGCGGGCGCGCATCGAGACCGGGTGCTCCTTGGGGAGCTCCTTCATCAAGGCGGTGAAGCCCTCGCGCGCGCCGCGATGGTCTCGAAGCTTGAGCGCGAGCAGGGCGCCGTACAGCCGCGCCTCGAGCTTCGCGCCCGGCGAGCCGCTTTTCGCCAGGGCCGAGATCTCAGCCGCGGCCTGCTGGGCGAGGCCCTGCTGGATCAGGATGCGCAAACGCGCGAGGCGCAGGGCCTCGTCGGCCGGCGCGCGCTCGAGCGCCTTCTCGAACTCGGCCTGGGCCTCGGGAAGGCGGTCGGTCATCACGCACAGCTCGGCCCGGGCGATCGAGACGCCCTGGTCGCCGGGCTGCAGGAGCGACGCGGCGTCCAGCTCCCGGCCGGCCTCCTCGTAATTGCGGCGCTGAAGAAGAAAACGGACCTTGCGCAGATGAAGGGGCACTTCGGGCTTGAGCGCGAGGAGGCGGTCCATCTCCTCGATCGCCTCGACGACCGAGCCCTCGTCGGACAGCGCCTGGGCGCGCTCGAGAGAGGGCGCCGCGGGCTTCGCCGTGCGGGCGGGGATTTTCCGTTTCACGCGTCAGAATTCTAACAAATAGCGCGCGCGGGGGACCGCGACCGGGTCATTTTGATTTATATGTTATCATCGGTCGAAATCAGCCTCGGGATGAAAGAGAAAAAGACGCGTCCTATCGAAGTCCGGCTCGATCCCGGCATCGAGCTTCTCGGGGTCCTCGACCTGCTCGACGCGGGGCGCCGCCCCGCCTTCGTCCTCCCCGACCACCCGTACGGACGCTCCGTCGCGAAGGCGTTCACCGCGTTCTGGAAGCATCCCGCCGTGAAGCTCAACGCGACGATCGCCAAGGCCGATCGCGAGGGCTCGCGGCGCAAGGACGCCTTGATGCGGCGCGGCGCCCCCCCGAAGCTGGCCTTCGACGAGACGATGAGCGCCAATCGCGGCGAGGACGAACGCAGCGGCGCGCTGGAGCCCTGGCTCGCGGCGCTGAGGGGCTTCACCCGCGACAGCGGCTTCATGAAGGGCTTCGCGGAGCGCGCGCGCCTCCTCGACCCGGAGCTGTCCGAGCTGCGCGCGCGCGTCGCGAAGGCCGATTACATCGGCCGGCTCGACCGCTACACCGGCGAGCCCTACGAGGGGCGCTACACGATGATCGCGTCGCCGCTGTGCCAGGACGGCGGCGTGCTCAACCGCGTCTGGAGCCGCGACGACGGCAGCGGGGTCATCCTCAGCATTCTCAAGCTCGACAGCGACGCCGCGGGGAGGCCGACCTTCGTCGACCCGGAGCTCGACGCCTGCGCCTGGCATGAGCTGGCCCACGGGGTCCTCGACCTGACGGCCAATCTCTACGACTACGAGCAGCGGGGCGCGCCCCTCGACCTCGGCCCCGAGCTCGAACGCAACTGCCGCAACTGGCTTCACGGCCTGCGCGAGCATCTGGTGCGCGCGGTGATGCTCCGTCTCATCGCGCTGAACGGCGGCGAGAAGGCGGCGAAGGCTCAGTACGACCGGGAGTCGTTCAGCGGGCGTCCCTACCTGAAAGCTTTTACCGGCCTGCTTCAAGACTACGAGAAGTCGCGCGGGAAGTATCCGACCATGTCCGATTTTTACCCGCGCCTCGTGGAGGCCTTCCCGAAGCCCCTCTCGACCCCGGCGCCCGCGCCGGGAGCCGGCTCCTTGCCGTTCCATACCGACGGTCAGCGCGCCGCCGCCTTGCGCCGCCTCGACCGCCTGCTCGCCAAATCCACGGACGCGCGACTCATCGCGCGCCGCGCGGCGCTCGCCGGCCTCCCCCCCAAGTAAGCCCGATTCCGGCCGGCGGCCGCGAATGTCTCCCCTCGCTTCCAACGTTGGAAGCGTCGGAGCTGACGCGAGGCTAGGTCGTTTCGGGGCGGCAGCTAAGAGGCGACGTCCGGGCCGGGAACCGAAGGCGGAGCCTTCGGCGGGACCAAGATCGTTCCGTCCGCGCCGCCGTGCACGACCAGCGGCAGGAGCGGGGAATGA
This sequence comes from Elusimicrobiota bacterium, assembly GCA_023249695.1. Lineage (GTDB taxonomy): Bacteria > Elusimicrobiota > Elusimicrobia > UBA1565 > UBA9628 > GWA2-66-18. The sequence continues at coordinate 4,695 of JAHFCD010000095.1, read as the reverse complement.
AGGGCGGGGTCGGAGCGAAGACGCCGCGCCGAATAGGACTGGATCCCCTGATAACCGTAATCCCCGCCGAGGCAGACCTGCTCGCGCGCGTACGCGCTCGCGACCGGCGAGATCGACGGCGTCGCGCGCACCGCGACGCCTTTCTTCCGGCAGGCGGCCAGGAGCCGGACGGCGAAGGCGCTCTCGAGCGGAAAGCCGCCGGGGAGCGCGACCGCGGCCGAGCCGAAACGGCGCGCGGCGGCGATGACGGCCTCCGGAGAGGCCGCGCGGCGCAGGCCGGCGAGACGGACGCCGGGAGCCGCGAAGGAAGCCGGCGATTGCGCCAGCGCGGTCAGGGTCTCGAGCGTGGTCTCCGCGGGAATGCGCGTCCCGAGCCCGTACAGATTGACGACCGCCGCGCCCGCGGCCGCGGCCGGGGCGCGCTTCTCGCGCGCGCCGGGAAGGTACAGCACGCACCCGATGTCTCCGAGGCGCAGCGACACGCCCAATTTATTCCACGGCACCCACGGGGCCCGGTCCTCACGGTCGCCGGAACCGCCCAGAAGGTAGGCGCCGCCGGACTTCGGATAGGCACGCCGCAGAAGCCGGACGAGCCGCGGGCGCTCGCGGTCGTCGCCGATGCAGTAGATCACGGTCGGGTCGGCCGGGCGCAGCTCGCCCGGATGACGGTTGAGCCAGGCGATGTCGAACACGCGCAGGGCGCCGGACGGGGCGGCGGCGCCCTCGTCGACGGCGCGGCACGCGGCGAGCTCGGTCAGGGACACGGCGCCGAAGGCGCTCACCGGCACGCCCTTGGCCCGGCACATGTGGAGAAGCTCCCACCCCATGCGCCGGTAGATGAACGGATGGATGCGCGTCAGGAACGACGCGGGCTCGCCGGCGCGCAGGCGCCGGACGACCCAGCGCGCGCGATCACGGTTGGTTTGATCCGGCCGTCGGGGGACCGAGACGACCCGCCCGGGGAACAGCGCCAGGAACCGCCGCGCCTCGATGTCCGGAAGATTGGTGAAGATCGTCCGGCTCTGAGCGAGCGCGCGCAGGGTCTCGACGCTGAGCTGGAAGGGATGGCGCACGCCGACGCCGCAAAGCCGCAGCCCCGGAGCCGGCCGCGCGGCCCGCTTGGGCAGCGCCCGCATGATCTCCGCGTAAAACAGCGCGCGCTCGCGCAAGGGCGCGCCGCGCTCGAGCCCGTCCGCCGCCGTCTGGAACAGCTCCCGCGCGGGGACCCAGCGGCGCTCGCGCGCGAGCAGCGCACCGAGCATCAGCCGGCCGAAGGGGGTTTGGGTCAGGCCGCCGCGAGAGAGCTCCGCGCGCGCGAGCGCGGCCTGACCGGCCATGACCGCCGCCTCGATGAGCTCCTCGCGAAGATGGATATCGTCCGGGGCCAGGCGCAGCGCGGCGCGCAGGACGCGGGCGGCCTCGGCCGCGCGTCCCGCGGAGACCAGGATCTGCGCGCGGCGCGCCTGAAGGTCGACGTCGCGGGGCGCAAGCGCCGCGGCCGCCTTCATCGCCTTGAGCGCCTCGTCGTAGTAGGCTTGATCGTAGAGGACGTTGGCCGCCTGCGCGAACGCCGAGGCTTCGCGGGGCAGGAGCTCGTGGAAGCGCTTCAGGTCGACGAGCGCCTGCTGATAGAACCCCATGCGGTTGTGCACGTCGGCCCGGTGCGAAAAAACCCAGGGGTAGGGGCGGGAGCCGCGGCCCGCGCGGATCAGCGCGCGCAGGCTGCCCTCGAGATCCCCCGCCTGGCGCAGGATCATGCCCTGAAAAGCGCCGAGCGGGACGCCTTCGGAACCGGGTCGGCCTTTCGCGGCGGCGAGAAGCCCCAGCGCGGCCTTGAAGCGGCCCTGCTCGGCGAGCGCCAGCGCGAGGATCGCGTTCGCCCGCGCGCCGACGCCCCGCCGCGCCGCGGCGCGCAGGATTTTGGCCGCCTCCGGCGACCGGCCGAGGGCCATCAACGCGAGGCCGCGAAGATAATCCTCCCAGCCCGAGGGGCGGCGCGCGGCCGCCAGCGCGTCGAGATCGGCCAAGGCGCCCGTCCCGTCGCGCTCGACGAGGGCGGCTTGCGCCCGCCAGACGAGCGCCTCGAGCAAAGACGGATCCAGCGCCGCGGCGAGATCGAATTCGGCGCGCGCGCGCGCGGTCTGCCGGAGCAGGAGCAGGAGGCGCCCCTTCAGCGCGTGGCTCCACGCGGTGGGCCCCCCCTCCGACTCGAGCCGCTCGATGTCCTCGAGCGCAGCGAGGAGGCGGTCCGGCCGCGGCGGCGGCCCGCCGAGCAGCGCGCGCGCGTCCTGCTCGTGGCCGCGCAGGCCCAGCGCCTGCAGCTTCTTGATCAGCGCCGAGGGGCGCCCGTCGCCCCGAAGCGCGGGGGCTTTGTCGGATTCGCTCATGCGGCGTCCGCCGTCAGCGCGGAGATGCGGCCGCGCTCCTCGGGAGAGAAGATCTCCGGGGCGAGATCGAGCGCGCGCCGGAAATCGGCGATGCGGCCGCGCGCGGAGCGGGACATGCCGCGCGCGACGAGGGCGCGCGCCTTGAGCGCGCGCGCGTCGGCGCCGCGGGCGTCGAGCTGCAGGGTCCGCTCCGTGGTGGCGAGGGCCCGCGAGAAGCGCCCGAGCTCGAGCTCCAGCCTGGCCTTCACGAGCAGGAAGGAGACGGTCGTCGGCGCCAGCCTCGCCGCCGTGGAAATGGAACGCAGGGCCCGGCGCTTCTCGCCCCGCGCCTCGTGGATCTCGGCGAGGGCCTGATGCACGACCCAGAGCCGGGGGCTCAGGCGCGCCGCGCGCTTCAGGTCGGCGAGGGCCGACGCGCTCCGGCCCGAGGCGTGGCGGGCCCGGGCGCGCCAGGCGAAGATCAGGGCACTTCCGCGCTCGCGCGCCAGCGCCCGGTCGAAATCGGCGCGGGCCTCGGCGGCCCGGCCGAGGCCCAAGCGGCGGAATCCGCGCCAGGCGTGAAGCCAGGCGAGGTCGGGACGCGCCTTCACGGCGGCGTCGAGCTCGCGCTCCGGGCCGTCCCAGACGAACTTCGGATCGGCGGCGAACGCGGCGTTGAGGTCGCGCAAGGCCGCGGGATAATCCTCGAGGCCGCGCAGCGCGCGGAAGCGCTCGTAGACGCTGAAGGTGTAGGTCTCGTCGAGCCGGAGGGCCGTGTCGAGATCGCGCCTCGCCTCGTCGAAGGCCCCCAGCCGGTTGAGCAGGGCGCCGCGCCAGGCGTAGGTGAAGCTGTACCACGGCATCAGCCTTTCCGCGGCCGCGAAATCGGCGAGGGCCTTGCGGCTTTCGCCGAGGCGGGCGAGCACCGCGCCCCTCCACGCGCGGATCCAGCCGCCGCGCGGCGCGAGGCGGACGGCGGCGTCGAAGTCCGCCAGGCCGGCCCGCCCGCCGCTGAAATTGTTCCGCGCGCGTCCGAGCACCGCGCGCAGCCACGCCCGCCTCGGCTCGAGCGCGACGGCCTTCGCGTAGTCCTCGAGAGCTTCCTCGTACCGGCAGAGCCGGGGAAGCCGTTTGAGCTCCGCCCGCTCCGCGTACAGGCCGGCCACCCGCGGCCGCGCGGCGATCTCGGCGTCGAGGCGGGCGAGCAGCGCGTCGGGATCGTTCCAGTTCATCTCGAAGCGGCCGCGCTCGTACAGGAACGCGCCCGTGACGTCGAAGTCGAGGTCGCGCGCGTCGTGCATGCGGGACATCGCCGCGGGCTCCCGCCCGAGGGCCTGAAGCGCCCGCGCCGCCGCCTCGTAGCCGGCGGGGCCGGCCGGATCGGCCGCGATCGCCGCCTCGGCGAAGGCCAGGGCGAGCGCGGGCTTCCGCTCGAGCATCGCGGCCTGGAAGTGGAGCAAGCCCAGGATGCAGGGCCGTCCGCCCCCGAGGCGGACGAACGCGTCGAGCTCCGCGCGGGCCGCCGCCCCTTTCCCGAGCTCGAGCAGCGCCGCCGCCGTCCAGAGCCTCGGCCAAGGCCAGGACGCGTCGAGGCTCGCCGCCCGGGCGAGAAGCTTCAGGGCGCGGCGCGGCTGCGTTCCGATCAGCATTTCTCCGAGCCAGCCGGCGGCGCGCGCGTTCGGCGCCGCGGACAGCGACCGCGCGAAAGCGCGCCGCGCCCTAGGGAGGTCTCCGAGCAGCCGAAGGAGCCTTCCCCGCAGGGCCGAGGCCTCCGCCCCCTTTCCCGGAGGAAGCCCGGCGAGCGTCGCCGCCAGCGCGTCGTGATTCACGGCGCGAAAAGCCCGGACGGCGTGACCGCCCAGCGCCTGACGCAGGGCCCAACGGGAGCCTTCCCGGCCCTTTTCCGGCGGATCGAGGAGATCGTGGTGCGCCAAACTCTCGAGCGCCGAAGCGGGCGACGAAGTCCGGGACCTCGCCATGGGGGAGGCCGTTCCGCTTATTTCGGGGCCGTCGCGGGGGATTTCGGAGGCTTGACGCTCTCGAAATACTTATTCAGGCGCAGCCCCAGGCGCACGAGCTTCTCCGACCGCTCATCCATCGCGCTCGCGATCTCCCGGCTCGGCTGAGCCAGGGAGGTCTCGGTGTCGGTCAGGCAGGCCTGGGCCGCGCCGAGGACGGCGGACATCGCGGCGCGATTCACGCCGGAGAAAATGGGCTCCGCGCAGACGAAGCCCTTGAAGTCGAGGTTCTTCGACGCGCTCGCGGCGGCCGCCTGGCCCGAGCTCCCGGGGACGCGCGAGCGTCCGATCACGAATTGGGTTTTCCATTC
>JAHFCD010000576.1 GCA_023249695.1 Elusimicrobiota bacterium | reverse complement strand
AGGGGCTTCTTATTCGACATCTTTTCTCCTCAGTCTCAGGGAATTCAACGCGACGGAAATCGAGCTCAGCGCCATCGCCGCGCCCGCGTACTCCGGGCGCAGCAGGAGCCCCCACCGCGGGTACAGCGCGCCCGCGGCGACGGGGATCAGGATGAGATTGTAGATGAATGCCCACGCCAAGTTCTCGCGAATCACGCGGCGGATGCGGCGGCTGAGCTGGATCGCGCGCACGAGCGTCATCAGGTCCGGGTTGAGCAAGGTCATGTCGGCCGACTCGATCGCGACGTCCGTGCCCGTCGCGAGGGCGACGCCGACGTCCGCGTGGGACAGCGCGGGCGCGTCGTTGAAGCCCTCGCCGACCATCGCGACCTTCTTGCCCTCGGACTGGAAGCGGCGCACGATGCCGGCCTTTTCCTCGGGTTTTATCTCCGCGAAAACGGTCCCGATGCCGCACAGCTCGGCCGCGCGATAGGCCGCGGCGTTGCGGTCGCCCGAGACGAGATAGACCTCGAGGCCCATGTCCTTGAGGGCCGCCACGGCGGCCGGCGCCGACGGACGCAGCGCGTCCTCCATCTGGAACGCGCCGAGAAGCTCCCGGTCCACGGAGACGCCCAGCAGCGAGCCGAACTCCGAGAAGCGCCGCGCATCGTCCGCCGGAATCCGGACGCCCCCCTCCTTGAGCCACGGAAGGCTGCCCGCGCGCACGACGCGCCCGCCGGAGCGCACGAGCACGCCCCGCCCGGGCAGTGCCTCGAACGCGTCTATTTTCGGAGCCGTGATCCTGCGCTCCTTGGCCAGCGCCACGATCGCCGCGGCGAAGGGATGCTCGGAGCGCTCCTCGCAGGCCAGCGCCCAGGCGAGCATCTCGTCCTCGGTCCCGCTCAAGGTGATCGCGCTCGTCGCCCGCGGCCGGCCCTCGGTGAGCGTGCCGGTCTTGTCGAAGAGCACGATGTCGAGTTTGCCGACCTCCTCGAGAATTTCCGCGTTCCTCAGGAAAACGCCCATCTCCGCCGCGCGTCCGATCCCCGCGACCACGGCGAGCGGCGTGGCCAGGCCGAGCGCGCACGGGCAGGCGGACGCCAGCACCGACACCGCGCACGTCATCGCGAGCAGGAAGCGCGGCTCCGGGCCCCAGCGCAGCCACGCCGCCGCGGTCAGGAGCGCGAGCGCGAACACCGCCGGCACGAACCAGGCCGCGAGCTTGTCGACATAGCGCTGGATCTTCGGCTTCGTCGCCTGGCTCTCGCGCACGGCCGTGACGATGCGCGCGAGCGCCGACTCGTCGCCGGGCAGCGAGACCCGGATCTCGAGCGCGCCGACCTTGTTGAGCGTGCCGCCCCAGACCCGCGAGCCGACCGTCTTCTCGAGGGGCAGGCTTTCGCCGGTCAGCATGGACTCGTCGATCGTCGAGCTGCCCGAGACGACCTCGCCGTCGGTGCCGATCTGCTCGCCCGGGCGCACGCGGACGATCTCGCCGACCTCGACCTCCGCGAGCGGCACGACGAGCTCCTCTCCGCCGCGCACGACGCGCGCGGTTTTGGGCGCCAGGCGCATGAGCTTGGCCACGGCCTCGTTGGTCTTGCCGCGCGTGCGCGACTCGAGCCAGCGGCCGAACGTCACGAACACGATCAGGCCGCTGACCGCGTCCCATTGCGTCACGCGCGCGGCGGGCGGCAAGGTCTCGGGGAAGAGCACGACGTAGGCGCTATAGAGGAACGCGGCCCAGGTGGACACCGACACGAGCGCGTCCATGTCGGCGCGGCGCCGCAGCAGCGCGCGGGAGAACCCCTGGTGGAAGTGCCAGCCTCCCCACACCTGCACGGGCACGGCCAGGAACAGGGCGCTGTAGGACGACAGGTTCAGCCAGTGCGCGAGCATCAGCGGCACGGAGAAGACGAGCGCGACCTGCAGCCGCGACAGCAGCGCGCGCTGCTCCGCCTGCTGGGACAGCAGGCTCATCGACTCGGCCTGGGTGCGCGACTCGCTTTCGCCGAGCACGTCGTAGCCGGCCTTCTCGATCGCGCGGCGCAGGTTGCGAACCTCGAGCTTGCCCGGGACCGGCGCGAACTCCACGGCGACGGTCCGCGA
>JAHFCD010000094.1 GCA_023249695.1 Elusimicrobiota bacterium | reverse complement strand
ATCGGGCAAATGGTAGGATTTTCGACCGATGGCAGTCACCTGGTTGTGGGCCGTGTTCGTCGCCGTCATGAGCGTCATGCTCGTGCTGGACCTGGGCATCTTCCAGAAGAAGGCGCACGTCATGAAGGTGCGCGAGGCCGCGGTCATGGTCGCCGTCTGGTGGACCTTGGCGGCCGCCTTCGCCCTCGCGGTGTATTTCGTCTACGGCCACGACAAGGCCTTCCAGTTCGTCTCGGCCTACATCCTCGAGCAATCGCTGTCCGTCGACAACCTCTTCGTGTTCATTCTCGTCTTCGCGTTCTTCGGCATCGAGCCGGAAAACCAGCCGCGCGTGCTGCACTGGGGCATCCTCGGCGCGATCGCGATGCGCTTCGTCTTCATCTTCGCCGGCCTGTCCCTGCTCGAGGCCTCGCACCTGATGTTCTACGTCTTCGGCGCCGTGCTCGTGTTCACCGGCGGCAAGATGATGCTGTCCGACGAGTCGCAGATGGAGCCCGGCAAGAACCCCGCCCTGCGGCTGCTGCACAAGTTCCTGCCCGTGACGACGGGCACGCACGGCCACCGCTTCTTCACCCGGCTCGACGGGGTCCTGCACGCGACCCCGCTGTTCGCTTCGCTCGTGGTCATCGAGGCGACCGACCTGATCTTCGCCGTGGACTCGATCCCGGCGGCGCTCGGCGTCAGCTCCGACCTGTTCGTCGTCTACACGTCGAACATCTTCGCGGTGATGGGGCTGCGCTCGACCTACTTCCTGCTCGCGGGCTCGATGGCCGAGTTCAAGTACCTGAAGGCCGGGGTCTCCGCCGTGCTCGTCTTCGTCGGCGTGAAGATGATCGTCAAGGACCTGTACCACGTCACCACCGGCGCGTCCCTCGCGGTGATCGGCGGAACTTTGCTCGTCGCCATCGCCGCGTCTTTGCTCGTCCGCGAAAAAGCCTGACCTATTTCGGCTTCCGCGCCACGACGAGGTGGTTGTTCGCCTCTTCGGTCAAATCCCCCAAGCTCAGCAGCAGGCACGCCGGCACGCTCAGGGCCGCGTAGAGGCACATCAGCGGCAGCAGAAGGTAGAACAGCGGGCCCCGACGATCCTGCGCCGTCGTATAGCCCGGCGCGCGGAACGCCTGGAGGAAAAAATGGACCATGTGGGACGCCGAACTGGCCCAGCGTCCGCCCAGAGGCGTCAGCGCGACGACCTCCAGGCCCGCGGCCTCCGCGGCCTTGAGGGCCCAGAAGCGCGTGAAGTTGTAGTAGTGCTTCGGCGGATGATGAAGGACGGAGGTCTGCGGGATCAGGAAGATCGCGGCGCCGCCCGGGCGGAGCACGCGCGAGATCTCGCGCACCATCGCCAGCGGATCGAAGGTGTGCTCGAGCACCTGGATGCTGAGCACCGTGTCGAAGCTCGCGTCGGGGAAGGTCATCTTCTCCCCGTTCCCGGTCACGGCCCGGTACCGGGCGTCGGGAACGTCAAGAAGCCGCTCGCCTTCCTCCAAGCTCGTCCAAGTCTTGAAGTCGATCCGGGGATTGCGGCGAACCGCGAGGAAAAAATCCCACCCGCCCACGTCCAGCACGTCGCCGCGCGCGTGCGCCGCGAGCGCCGCGAACAGCTCGGGCGAGCGCAGATTGCGCGCCCAGGTCGCGAAGCGGTCGACGGGGCTCTTGTTCATGCCTTGGTGCAGACGTACACCGCGTGGGAGAACGGCGTCCCCTCGTGGACGAGACGCGTCTCGGAGCGGAAGCCGGAGCGCGACAGCAGTTCCTTCATCTCCGCGGGGAAGCGATAGAAAATGGGATCCCCCGGATACAGCACGCGGTCGGCCAGCCAGCCCAGGCCGTACTTCCAGCGCGGCGCGGAATTCACCTCGCAGATCACGAGACGCCCGCCGTCGTTGAGCTTTTCCCGGCACGAGGCGAGCAGGCGCTCCTGCGCCTCGAAGGAGTCCAGGTGATGAAGGACGTGGACGAGGAGGATGCAGGCGGCGGGATCCAGCGTCTCGGTCCGGATGTCCCCGAGACGATTGACGACATTGGCGCCGCCCCGAGGCGCGCGCGCGATCTTCACCGCGTCGAGGTCGAGACCGAGCACGCGGCGGGCCGGCGCCATCAGCGCCAGCAGATGAGAGAAGGTGCCGTAGCCGCAGCCCAGATCGATGACGAGGCCCGAGGCCGGGACGTAGGGCTCGAGGCGGTCGTACGGGGCGGTGATGAAGCGTATGCGGGCGAACAGCGCGGGCCAGCCGAAGCCCGTGTACAACGCCTTCGTTTTTCGCGCGGCGGCGGCGAAGGACGGCCGCTCGGGAGGCGCGTCGTAGGCGCCGGCCCAGGCGCGATAGGTCATCGCGAGGAGCCCGCGCAGCGAGCGCCCGCACTCGAGCAGAGGGCGAACGCGCGAGCCGCCGTGCTCAGACCAGCGCACCGGAAGCTCCTGGACGCGCCAGCCCCGGCCGCGCGCGGCGACGAGGAGCTCCGCTTCGGCCACGTAGCCCGAGTCGAATTGATGCCGGATCACGTCCCGCGCGGCGTCGCGGCGGAACATCTTGAAGCCCAAGGTGAAGTCCGTGACGTCCCAGCCGAACAAGGCCTTCGCCGCGTACAGGAAGCCGTTGCCGAGGAACACCCGCAGGAACGGCTGGGGCACCGTGATCACGGCGCCGTCGGCGTTGCGGCTGCCGACGAGCCCGTCGACCCCGGGATGGGCATCCAAATGGGCGACGAAGCGCCCGATCGCCTCGAAGTCGACGCTGCCGTCGGCGTCCATCTCGAGGATCAGATCACCCCTCGCCTCGTCCATGCCCGCGCGGACCGCCGCGCCGCGGCCGTCGTTGCGTTCAAGGCGCAGCACGCGCGCGCCGGCGTCCGCCGCGATCGCCGCGGTCCGGTCCGCGCTGCCGTCGTCGACGACCAGGATTTCCACCTCGCCGCCGCGGGTCGCGGCGCCCAGGCGCGCGAGCATGCCGGGGAGGCGTTCTTCCTCATTGAAGGCGGGAATGACGATGGAGAGGCGCACGGTGAACTACTGTATTAATTGTATGATGGCCCTCGCCATGAGGCGCGCGCGCCCTTTCCTCCCGCTGTCGATCCTCGACGGAGCCTCCTGGCCCCTCCAGCTTCTGGCCCTTCTCGCGGTATTCGAGTATGCCTCGAAAGGCCTTTTTCTGGGATTTTTCACCAACGGCTTCGATTTCGCGTCCTTTTACAACGCCGCCGCGCTCGCGGCGCACGGCGAAGGCGCCCGCGTGTACGACACCTTCTTCTCGTATGTCCCCGGCTCGTCCCCGGTGCCCATGTTCTTCCTGTATCCGGCGCCGGTCGCCGTGCTCCTGGCCCCGCTCGGCCTCTTCTCCTTTCAAGCGGCCTTCGTTCTCTTCCAGCTCCTCAGCCACGCCTGCCTATGGGGCGCTTTGGCGCTGTGGAGCCGCGGACGCGCGGACGAGGAGCGCCTGACGGGATTCCTGATCGTCTTTTTGTTTTTTCCGCTGTATTACTCCCTCCAGGTCGGCCAGGCGGAGCCGTTGGTGCTGCTCGCCCTGATCGCGGCTCCGGCGCTGCTTCAAAAGAACCACGCTTCGACGGCGGGCCTGTGCCTGGCCGTCGCCGTCTGCCTCAAGCTGTTTCTGCTCTTCCTGCTGGTCTACCTCGTCTTGCGCCGAAGCTGGCGCCTCCTCGCCTGGACCGGATTTTGGCTGATCGCGCTGTTCTGGGTCAGCGGCTTCGTCGTGCCGTGGGAGATTCAGGCGGCGTACTGGGGCCGCGTCGGCTCGTCTCTGGGCTTCGAGGCCTTCACGGACAACCAGTCGATCACGGGCTTCGCGTACCGCGCCTTCACCATCACCCGCTTCGCCGCCGGGCTCATCGACAGCGCGTGGACCGCCCGCGCGTTAACGGCGGTCCTGACCGCCGCGATCCTCTCGGCCTACGCCTGGCTCCTCGCTTTTAAATCCAAGGAGACGGCGCTGTTCGGCCGGGATTTCGGCTTCACGATCATGACGATCCTCCTCATCGCGCCCATCGTGGACACCCACCACCACGCGCTGCTGCTGCTCCCCTTTCTCGGCCTGCTCGGCTCCGGCGCGCGGCGTCCGGCGCCGCTCGCGTTCTACGCTTTTTTCGCGGGCTGGCAGCCGCTGGTCGCCTACAAGTTCCTGTCGAGCGAGCGCCTGTCGTTCTGGTCCGCGGCGCCGGGGAGCGTGGTGTATTCCCTTCCCTTTTTCGTGATGACGGCCTTCTGGCTGCACACCGCGCGGACCATCGCGCGCGCCGAAGACCCGAAGGCCTAAGCGAAGGCCTAACCGCGTCTGGGTCATAATCCCGCGCTTCGCCTAGGACTTTCGATTCAGGGCGTTTTTTTGGGGGATTTGTATTCTTACAGCATGATCCCCTTCCCCCGCTTCGCGCGCAAAGCCGTCGCCGTGCTTCTCGCCGTCTCCATGCCCGGAGAGGCGTTCGCCCAAGTCGTCGGCCGCGCCGTCGCGGCCGCCGGCGCCGGCACGGCCGCGGTCCTGCCCATGACGGGCACGAGCTTCGCGCCGCTCTCGGCGCCGAGCCTCGCCGCGCCGAGCCTCTCCGCCCCGAGCCTTCCGTCCCCCGCGCCGGCCGCGCTCGTCGCGCCCTCGGCGCTAAGCCCCGTGACCGCCGCTCCGGCCGCCGCCTTGAAGATCCGCCCCGCCGCCGCCCGCCCCGTCGGCGCGCCCGTCGGCGCCCCGATCGCGTTGGCGACGGGCCGAACCTTGCAGACCCAGCTTCAGGACGACACGCGCGGCGCCGCCGAGAAGGGCGCGGCGCTCGAGCGCTTCTGGTCGAACGGCCGCCTCGAGGCGGCGGCGACGCCGGACGACGCCGGCGTGCCCGCGGGAGATCCCGCGCAGCGGCCCGCGAACCTCCAGCCCGCCGGCGATCAGGCCAAGCCCGCCGCGACCGGCCCGGTCTCGCCCGAAACCAACCCCGAGCTGTTCGCGCCGCGCTCCTCGCGCGTCGGCGTCGGCCCCGCGAAATACGTCTACTGGAACGCCTTCTACAACATCCTGCAGTGGGCAAACCTCAAGTTCGCCAAGGATCCCAACCGCCGCGTCTCGTGGGACAAGTGGCCGACCAAGCTCGGCCTCCTTTATCTCATCGCCAAGATCCGCTTTGTCCGCTCCGACGCTCTGACCGATCCCAACGACTACGCCGCCAACAACGTGAAGCCCGCGGGCGTCGAGCCCAAGACCGCGAAGATCGGCTACCCCGCCGACGGCAGCTGGGTCTCCGACCGCGAGAACCCGCGCATGGGCGCCGAGAACACCCGCTTCGGCTCGAACATCCCGCCCAAGAAGGTCCGCCCCGACGTCGAGAACATGACGCCCTCGGCCCGCGAGGTCGGCAAGCTCAAGTGGCGCAAGCTCGACGAGAACGGCAAGGCGATCGTGCAGCCCGCCGGCATCCTTAACAATCTGGCCGGCGGCTGGATTCAGTTCCAGTTCCACAACTTCGGCGGCAATACGAAGCGGGACCCCATCACGGAGAACCCGCATAAGCTCGCGCGCACGCCCGCCGACAACTGGCCCGAGAAGGAAGCCACCGTCGATCGCACGAGCAAGGACCCGACGCGCGTGACCGACAACGGCCGCCCGACGATCATGAACGAGCGGACGCAGGCCTGGATCCAGGCGCAGATCTACGGCACCAACGAGGAGGAGCTCGGACGCCTTCGCTCCTATCAAGACGGCAAGATGCTGATGGGCGCCGACGGCCGGCTCCCCGAGGACTCGAAGAAGCCCGGCATCGACCTCTCCGGCTTCACCAACAACTACAACCCGCTGCTCTCCTTCCTGCACTGGGCGTTCGTCACGAACCACAACAACATCGCCGACCACGTCCGGAAGTTCAACCCGGGCTGGGACGACGAGACCGTCTTCCAGTACGCCCGCAAGATCAACGTCGCCAACACCGACCTGATCCACACCGTCGAGTGGACCGAGGACCTGCTCCAGCACCCCACCTTACAGGCCGGCATGCACGCCGAGTTCTACGGGCTCTTCGGGCCGAGGGTGAAGGCCTGGCTGATGCGCCTCTCGTACCGGCATGCTTGGTTTGCCAAGATGATCAAGATCGTCTCCAACAACGACGTCATCTGGGGCATGCCGGGCTCGAAGTGGGAGCACCACGACGGCCCGTTCCAGGTGCCCAAGCACTTCCGCGTCGTGTACCGCCTCCATGAGATGGTCCTCGACGAGCAGGAGATGATCCAGCCCGGCTCCGACCGGACGCTCGACAAAATCCAGCTCATCGACTTCGTCCACAACAACACGCGCCCGATCGTCGAGAAGTTCGGCTACGACGTCCTCGCGTACTCCTTCGCGCGGAAGTCCGCCGGCGCGCTCCACCTCCACAACTTCCCGCGCACGCTGTCCCAGTTCAAGAACCAGCAAAACGGCCAGCTGACCGACTTGGCCGAGATGGACATCTTCCGCGAGCGCACCGACGGGACGGGCTCCTACAACGAGTTCCGCCGCTCGCTCGGCGAGCCGCCCGTGACGAGCTTCCTCGAGCTGACCGGCGGAGACGCCGAGCTCGCGAAGGAGCTCGAGCAGAAGTACGAGGGCGACATCGAGAAGGTCGACGCCGGCATCGGCATCCTGGCCGAGCCCAAGCCCGCCGGCTTCGCGCTCGGATTCACGCAGTTCTACCAGTTCGTGCTCAACGCGCCCCGGCGCGTGAAGAGCAACCGCCATCTGACCGAGTACTTCACGCACAAGGACTACACGTTCGAGGGGATGGAGTGGGTCCTGCAGTCCGGCGGCATGGGCGGCGTGATCGCGCGCGCGATGAAGGGCCTGCCGCAAGGTCAGGCCGTCATCGCCTCGATGGAGGGCGTGACCCGCTGGTTCTCCCCGTGGCCCGACGCCGAGACGTTCCCCGTCCGAATGCTCGACAAGGCCAACGAGAACTCGAGCAAGATCCTGAAGGCGACGCTCAAGACGCTCGCGCTGGGCTCGTTTACCGCCTTCGCGGCGTGGATGGGCGTGGCCGTCTCCTCGTTCACGGTCGTCCCGGTCGCCATCCTGGCGCTGGGCTTGCCGGTCTTCCTGTACTACAAGCGCATGCTCGCGTGGCGCTTCATGCAGAAGACCTGGCAGAGCGCCTACACGGACAAGCGCCACTCGATGTTCCCGACGCTGTTCCTGGGCGAGAAGTGGGCGGCGCGCAGCGCGGCCCTCGGCCGCCTGGGCGCGAAGGCGGCGCTGATCGCAGGATCGTTCGCCGCGTGGACCCTCTTTGCGTCGAACCCGGTCGTCGCGGTGCTGGCCGGCCTCACGGCGCTCTCGTCGCTCTCCATCCTGAGCGCGACGAAGGCGTACGACAACGACATGCAGGTCCTCAAGATCGCCCTGCAAAACCGCCTGCGCGAGGGCTACACGGAGACCGCGAAGGCCTCCGACGTCCCCGGCAGGACGGCCCTCGAGAAGCGCTATTGGTTCCTGATCCCCGCGGACGCCAAGCAGCCGACGGCGCGGCTCTGGCATACCTATCGCGTCCTCAATGAGCACGGCCTGAGCCGGCTCGACGCCTTGAAGACGGCGGTGCTCTCGCACCTGATGTTCGGGCCGCGGACGCAA
>JAHFCD010000093.1 GCA_023249695.1 Elusimicrobiota bacterium | reverse complement strand
AACTGGGCGCAGATGAAGATGGTCGGCGTCTCCGTGCCCGGACACTATTTGATGGGGGTGCTGCTGATCCCCGATAAAGGAGACCTGTTCCTCGAGTACCAGGGTCTTCAGTACGTTCTCGTCGAGCCCGCGGGCCCGGCGTGGCTGCCGCCCGGCCAGGTCGGAGAGGAAACGACACAGCTCCTCAACGGCCGCGAAGGCTACAAGATCGAGCCCTTCTACTGAAATGGTGTCAGGCCTAACGGTAATGACAGTATTTCAACGGAAGAATTTGAGAAATACCGTCATTACCGTTAGGCCTGACACCAACTCGCAGGCTGCAAGATCGAGCCGTTTTACTAGGAGATAACTCATGATCGCAACGCGCGTCGTCGTCAGCCTTATGCACTTCTTCCTCATGGTCATGATGTCGGGCTTCGTCATCTTCCTGACCTACCGGACCTTCATCAAAGCCAATCCCGACTTCGACATGGAGAAGAAGATCAAGGAAGGGAACATCGCCGTCGGCCTGCTGGTCGGCACGATCCTGTTCTCGGCCTCTCAGATCCTGATGGCGGGCACCGACTCCTCGCTCCAGATGATCCGCATGCATATGCTCGCGCCGACCGAGGAAAACGCGAACGTGCTCGAGCTGCTGGCGCGCATGGCCGGACACCTGGCGGCCTCGATGGCGCTGGCGGTGTTCTCGATCTCGGTGACCTTGCGCCTGTTCGGCCGCCTCACCAGGGAGATGGAGGAAGGCAAGGAACTCGAGAAGGGGAACCTCGCCGTCGGCATCCTCCTGTCGTCGGTGGTGCTCGTTTCTTCCCTTTACATCAAGGACGGCGTGAGCTCGATCATGAAGGCCCTGACGCCGCAGCCGTCCATGGGACGCATTCAGGTTCTCAAGTAGTACAATAGTGACATGGCCTCGTCCAAAAAGACGCCGGTGGACGCATTTGCCGAACTGAAGGGACCGATGACGCGCGAGGAAGCGCGCATCGAATCGTCGCGCTGCCTCTACTGCTACGACGCGCCCTGCGTCACCGCCTGCCCCACGCACATCGACGTGCCCCGGTTCATCCGTCAAATCGCGGCGGCCGACGCGCTCGGCTCCGGCGAAACCATCCTCGAGGCGAACGCGCTCGGCCACTCCTGCGCGCGCGTCTGTCCCGTCGAGGTGCTCTGCGAAGGCGCCTGCGTCTACCACGATTGGCAGGAAAAGCCGATCCAGATCGCGCGGCTCCAGCGCCACGCGACCGACGCGGTCTACGCGACGGGCGAGCCGCCCTTCAATCCGGGCAAGGACAACGGTAAGCGCGTCGCGATCATCGGAGCCGGGCCGGCCGGGGCCTCGTGCGCGGCCTACCTGCGACGCCTCGGCTTCGCCGTCACGATCTTCGAGAAGCGCAAGCTGCCGGGCGGCCTCAACACGTACGGCGTCGCCGAATACAAGATGTCCCAGCCGACCGCGATCGAGGAGATGAAATTCCTCTTCAAGCTCGGCTGCGACGTCGTCACCGGCAAGGAGGTCGGCAAGGACGTGCCGATCGCCGATCTCACCAATGATTTTGACGCCGTGTTCGTCGGCATCGGCTTGTCCGACACCCGCTCCCTCGGCATCCCGGGAGAGGAGCTTCCCGGAGTCATGGACGCGCTGTCCTTCATCGAGCGCGTCAAGGCCAAGGGCGGCAAGGGCGTCCCCGCGAGCGAGTCGACCGTCGTCATCGGCGGCGGCAACACCGCGATCGACGCGACGACGCAGTCCGTGCGCACGGGCGCGGCCAAGGTGACGCTCGCCTACCGGCGCGGCGCCGCCGACATGTCCGCCTACGACTTCGAGGTCCTGCTCGCCAAGACCGACGGCGCCACGATCCTGACCAACGCCGTGCCCAAGCGCATTATCGGCAAGACCAAGGTCGAAGGCATAGAGTTTGCCGATAAAACCCAAATAGCCTGCGACAGGGTCATCAAGGCGATCGGCCAGACCAAGCACTTCGCGCTCGCGAAGGCCTTCGGCCTCGCCCAGCACGAGGACGGGCGCCTCAAGGTGAACGCCGACACGCTTGCCTGCTCGCGCGTCAACATCTTCGCGGGCGGCGACGCGGTCAACGGCGGCAGGGAGGTCGTCAACGCCGCGGCCGACGGGAAGCGCGCCGCCTGGGGCATCTTCCGGGCGCTGTTCCCCGGCCAACCGGCGCCCGTCGATAACGCATACTGGATATCGACCATCGACGGCCGCAAGGTGGCGCCCATCACGCCCCGGAGCCATTCATGATGAAGCCCAAGCTCAAGCCCGACCTGTCCGTGAACTGCGGCGGCATCAAATCCCCGAACCCGTTCTGGCTCGCCTCGGCGCCTCCCACGAACTCCGGCGCGCAGATCATGCGCGCCTTCGAGTACGGCTGGGGAGGGGCGGTGTGGAAAACACTGGGCCAAGACCCTCCAGTCGTCAACGTCTCCTCGCGCTACGGCTCGATGGACCTCGGCGGCCAGAAGATCGCCGGCTTCAACAACATCGAGCTGATCACCGACCGGCCGCTCGAGACCAACCTCAAGGAGATCTACGAGGTCAAGAAGCGCTTCCCGAACAACGCCGTGATCGCCTCGCTCATGGTGCCGTGCGAGAAGCAGGCCTGGCACGAGATCACGAAGAAGGTCTGCGACGCGGGCTCCGACGGCATCGAGCTCAACTTCGGCTGCCCGCACGGCATGTCCGAGCGCGGCATGGGCGCCGCCGTCGGCCAGGTGCCCGAGTACGTGAAGATGGTCACCGAGTTCGTGAAGGAAGTCTCCCGGGTGCCCGTGCTCGTCAAGCTGACGCCCAACGTCGCCGACGTGCGCTTCGCGGCGCGCGCGGCCAAGCAGGGCGGCGCGGACGGCGTGTCGCTGATCAACACGATCAACTCGATCATGGGCGTCAACGTCGAGACGCTGGTGCCCAAGTTCGCGGTGGAGGGGAAGATCTCCCACGGCGGCTACTGCGGTCCCGCGGTCAAGCCGATCGCGCTGAACATGGTCAGCCAGATCGCGACGGACCCGGAGACGATCGGGCTCCCGATCTCGGGCATCGGCGGCATCGGGATCTGGTCCGACGCGGTCGAGTTCATGCTCCTCGGCTCTTCTTCGGTGCAGCTGTGCACGGCGGTGATGCACCACGGCTTCCGCATCGTCGAGGACCTGAACGCCGGCCTGTCGGGCTGGATGAAGCGGCAGGGCTTCGCGAAAACGACCGACTTCATCGGCAAGACCGCGCCGAGCATCGTGGACTGGAAGAAGCTCAACCTCCACTACAAGAGCGTGGCCTCGATCGATCCCGCGAAGTGCATCTCCTGCGACGTCTGCTACGTCTCCTGCAACGACACGACGCACCAATGCATCGACATCGACCGCAAAGGCGGCAACCGCAAGCCGCACGTGCTCCAGGACGACTGCGTCGGCTGCAACCTCTGCTCGCTCGTCTGCCCCGTCGACGGCTGCATCACGATGAAGCCCGTCGACACCGGCCTCAAGCCGCTCACGTGGGAGGACTACACGAAGAACGGGATGAAGGGCTACGGCGAAGTCTACCGCCGGCATTAATGAGACCGATTTTCGCCGCCGTCCTCCTCGCCCTGCCCGCCGGCGCCCAAATTCCCGCCCTGCCGCCCTCGGCCTCGGCGCAGGCGGCGTTCACGGTTCCCGCGAAGTTCACGATCCGCGAGCGGGTCATCGCGCTGACCGACACCTTCGACCTGAAAGCGGACAGGAACGACTTCGGCAAGATCACCGAGAAGCTGATCAGCCTCACCAAATCGTTCACGCTGACGTCCCCCGACGGGACCTGCGTCGCCAAGGCCCGCTCGCGCCTGTTGAGCTGGGGCACCCACATCGACGTGACGGACTGCGCCGAGCATAAGATCGGAGGCATCAAGGAGCAGGTGTTCAAATCGCTGCTGAAGGTCCACACGACTTACTCGATCCTCGACGCCGCGGACCGAGAGGTCGCCGTCTCCACGAAGGTGGACTGGATCTGCACGTCGATGTCCTTGACGAAGCCCGGCGGCGGCGCGGTCGCCTCGCTCGACCGCCGCTGGCTCAACGTCTTCTCCGACAGCTGGACGGTCAAGGTCCAGGACGCCTCCGCCGCGGACCCGCGGCTGCTCGTCATGATCGCCGCCTACAAAACCTCGGTCGACAACGACCGCCGGGCGGCCCAAAAATAATGCCTCCCGAAACCGACAACCTCCGCCTGGACGACCTCCACACGGCCGATCAAAAGGACCGCGAGAAGATCTACAGCACCGCCGAGGACGTGGAGGCGCTCAAGCAGCGCGACGCCGACCGCCGGCGCGAGCTCGTCGAGATGATCGGCCAGGGCGCGGTCAACACGTCCAACGACATGTACCACGCCGCCGTCCTCTTCCTGCACGGCACCGAGCCCAAGGAGTTCCTGTCCGCACATCGTCTTGCGACGATGTCATCAATAAACGGCCACCGCCCCTCGCGCTGGCTCGCGGCCGCGACCCTCGACCGCTTCCTGATGTCCATCGGCCTGCCGCAAACCTACGGCACGCAGTTCGAGCACAACGACGAGGACAACCGCTATCAGCTCCGCCTGCCGATCGACGACTCCACCGTGCTCCATTTCGAGAAGCGCTTCTTCGGCGTGCCGCCCGTCGTGGAGCGGCTCGCGCAGCTCAACCGACGCATCCAGCAATAACAGAGAGGATCCCATGGCCCGAATCGTGAAATGCGGTCTCATCCAGGCGTCGTGCGACTGGCAGACGCCGAAGTACACCATGCAGCAGATCAAGACGAAGATGATCGACAAGCATGTCGCGATGATCGAGAAAGCCGCGAAGCAGGGCGTCCAGATGCTGAGCCTCCAGGAAATTTTCTACGGCCCGTACTTCTGCGCCGAGCAGGACGCGAAGTGGTACGACACCGCCGAGCCCATCCCCGGCCCGACGACGAAGATCATGCAGGACCTGGCCAAGAAGCACCAGATGGTGATCGTCTCCCCGATCTACGAGACGCCCTCGACCGGCACCTACTACAACACCGCCGCCGTCATCGACGCGGACGGCTCGATCGCCGGCATCTACCGCAAGAACCACATCCCTCACTGCGCCCCCGGTTTCTGGGAGAAGTTCTACTTCAAGCCCGGCAACCTCGGCTACCCCGTCTTCCAGACCCGCTACGCGAAGGTCGGAGTGTACATCTGCTACGACCGTCATTTCCCCGACGGCGCCCGCATCCTGGGCTTGAACGGGGCCGAAATCGTGTTCAATCCCTCGGCGACCGTCAAAGGCCTCTCCGAATACCTCTGGAAGCTCGAGCAGCCCGCCCACGCCGTGGCCAACCAGTACTTCGTCGGCGCCAGCAACCGCGTCGGCAAGGAAGGCCCCTGGAACATCGGCGAGTTCTACGGCCAATCCTACTTCTGCGACCCGCGCGGCCAGATGCTCAAAGTCGGCCCGCACAACAAGGACGCGATCGTCGTCGCCGACCTCGACTTCGACCAGATCCTCGAGGTCCGCAAGGTCTGGCAGTTCTTCCGCGATCGCCGGCCCGAGACCTACGGCGAGCTCACGCAGCAGCTGCCGTGAGGAAGAAGATCTTCGACGCGCTGATGGACGCGGAGATTCACGACCACTCCGAGCCCATCAACAAGTCCCCGTACTGGAACAAGGACATCGCTCCGACGAGGAAATCGGAGCGCACCTGGGGCACCAAGGACATCGCCGTCCTCTGGATCAGCATGAGCGCGTGCATCCCGACGTACATGCTGGCGTCTTCCTTGATTTCCGAAGGAATGAACTGGTGGCAGGCCGTCCTGACCATCTTCCTCGGCAACTGCATCGTCCTGCTGCCGATGATCCTCAACGCGCACGCCGGCACGAAGTACGGGATCCCGTATCCCGTCTACTGCCGGCCGGCGTTCGGGATCCTCGGCGCCAACGTGCCGGCGGTGCTGCGCGCGCTCGTCGCCTGCGGCTGGTTCGGCATCCAGGCGTGGATCGGGGGCGCGGCGATCTACAAGCTCGTCGGCATCTGGTTCCCGGCCATGATGACCGGCGCGCCGGTGCTCCAAGGCCTCAACGCGGGGCAGTGGGGCTGCTTCCTGTTCTTCTGGGCGATCAACATGTACGTGATCCACCGGGGCGTCGAGTCGATCCGCGTCCTGCTGAACATCAAGGCGCCGCTTCTGATCGCGCTCGGCCTGGCCCTGCTCGGCTGGGCGTACGTGCAGGCGGGGGGGTTCGGGCACATGCTGTCCACGCCGTCGGCGTTCGAGCCCGGCCAGCCGAAGGCCGGCCAATTCTGGCCGTTCTTCTTCCCGGCGCTGACCGCGATGATCGGCTTCTGGGCGACGCTCTCGCTCAACATCCCCGACTTCTCGCGCTACGCGAAAACGCAGAAGGATCAGATGATGGGCCAGGCCCTCGGCCTTCCCACGACGATGGGCCTCTACTCCTTCATCGGCGTCGCGGTCACCTCGGCCACCGTCGTGATCTACGGCCAGTCGATCTGGGACCCGGTCGACCTCATCGCGAAGTTCAAGAGCCCGCTCGTGCTGGCGATCGCGCTGATCTCCCTGTGCGTGGCCACGCTCGCGACGAACATCGCGGCGAACGTCGTCGGCCCCGCCAACGACTTCTCGCACGTCTGGCCCGAGAAGATCGACTTCCGCATGGGCGGCTACATCACCGGCGTCATCGGCATCCTGATCCAGCCCTGGAAGCTGATCGCCGACCCGAGCGGCTACATCTTCACCTGGCTCGTCGCCTACTCTTCCCTTTTAGGGTCGATCGGAGGCATCCTGATCTGCGACTACTACATCCTGCGCGGCGCCAAGCTCGACGTGCGCGAGCTGTACGAGAAGCACGGGGCCTACTGGTACGCCGGCGGCGTCAACGGCCGCGCGCTCGTGGCCCTCGTGCTGTCCTGCCTGCCCGTGCTGCCCGGCTTCCTCGGCACGGTCAAGCTCGCGACCGTCGCGCCTTTCTGGATCTCGCTGTACCACTACGCGTGGTTCATCAGCTTCGGCCTGTCGTTCTCGCTGTATTGGCTTCTCATGGCCACGGAGAGTGAAAAAAAATATGCCATATGATCTGATCGTCAAAGGCGGCACGATCGTCTCCGCGTCGGACACCTTCATCGGCGACCTCGGCGTCGTCAACGGCAAGGTCGCGACCGTCGGAAAGATCACGGAACCGGGCAAGAAGGTCGTCGACGCGCGCGGCAAGATCGTCATCCCCGGCGGCATCGACGTCCACACCCACTTCGACATGCCCTTCATGGGCGCGACGACGATCGACAACTTCACGACCGGCTCGACCTCGGCGATCTTCGGCGGCACCACGTCCGTCGTGGATTTCGCGATCCAAAAGAAGGGGGAGACCTTCCGCCATGCCCTCGACGACTGGCACAAGCGCGCCGACGGGAAGTCCGCCGTCGACTACGGCTTTCACATGATCGTGACGGACTTCCCCGAGAAGCAGCAGAAGGAGATGGACAAGCTCGTCGACGAGGGCGTCTCCTCCTTCAAGCTGTTCATGGCCTACCCCGGCATCTTCATGTCGGACGACACGACGATCTTCCGCGCCCTGATGCGCACGCGCGACAACGG
>JAHFCD010000575.1 GCA_023249695.1 Elusimicrobiota bacterium | reverse complement strand
CCGACCTCGCGGCCGGCCGCCGACGGGTCGGCGCCCGCCGCAACGATATCTGCTTCATCGACCTGAAGCTGGGCGACAAGGACGACAAGCCCGGACTGGAGCTCGTCCCCTTGGCGGTCAAGGCCGGCGCATACTGCGTGGTGATGTCCGGCCACGACTCCGAGGCCGTGGTTGAACGCGCCTACGAACTGGGCTGCGACGACTTCTACGCCAAGGGCAATGAGGAAGAGAACGTCGGCACCGTCGTCGCTCGTTTTCTGCGGAAATGCCCCGAAGAGGGGCAGGACCGTCTTTTTCAAGACCTGTTCGTCACCGACGATGCGGCCACGCGCGCCAGCGTCAACGAGACGCTCAAGTACGCGCCCTCTGATCTGCCGGTCATCATCCTGGGCCCATCCGGTACCGGCAAGACGAGCCTGGCGGAGGTCATCCATGGCCGCTCCGGGAGGCGGGGGCAATTCGTCGCGATCAACTGCGCGGATTACGCCGAGGATCTCCTGGAAGTGGAGTTGTTCGGCTACCGTAAGGGGGCTTTCACCGGCTCCGGAGACGGCAGGAAGGGCAAGCTGCTCATGGCGGACGGCGGGACGCTGTTCCTGGACGAGATCGGCTCGATGAGTCTCAAGATGCAGAACAAGCTCCTCAAAGCCATCGAGGAGAAGTCTTTTCACCCTCTCGGCTCGGACAGCGTCGTGAAGTCCCGATTCCGAATCATCAGCGCCACACTGGAGAATCTCCAGAATCTCGTCAAGAAGGGCCGTCTCCGATTCGACTTCCTCCAGCGCGTGCAGGGCTTGACCATCGAGTTGAAGCCCCTGGCGAGACGCAAGGACGACATCCTCCCGCTGATTTCCTTCTTCACGCGCGGCGGACGAAGGCTTTCATTAACGGAGGACGCCAAGCAGCTGCTCCTGCGTCACGGCTGGCAGGGCAACGTACGCGAGCTCAAGAAGTTCGTGGACTTGGCGACGGCGGGCGAGTCGGGGCGCGTGACGGCGGACGCGGCGCGTCAACTCCTCGCGATGGCCCGCACCGGCGAGACCGCCGGCGACTTCCTGACCGAACAGCAGTACCAATTTATCCTTGAGAAGGGCCTCTACTCCGCGGTCGAACGCTTCGAGGATGAAGCGATCGAACGCAACCTCGCGGACAACCAGGGACGCAAAACCAAAGCCATGGCCGATTTGAAGGTGGACACGGGGTTGCTCTACAAGTCCCTCAAACGGACCGGGAAGCATCGGGGCAAGGCCCATGGCGACTGATCGCGTCGCGGCGCTGGAGGACTTGCGCCACGACGTCAATACCAAGTGCTCGAATCTCAAGACCGCGGCGACGCACCTGTGCGCCAAGCCCACGGACGAGGAGTTCGAGTTCGTGGGGCTGATGGGCGAGCAGGCGCGTTTTCTCGTCGAACGCATCGCCGCTTATGAGATGATCCTTCGCGGCGGCCGCCGGAAATGAAGGCCCGGGCCGGAACTTCGGCTCACGCCAACGTCCAGGTCGGCATCAAGCTGGCCCGTCTGCTTGAGTTGCCCGAGGAGAACTTCGCCGGAAGGGTGCGCGAGCTCGAAGCCGATATCCTCTTCCGGCGCCTTATCCACGCGAAAGTGATCTCCATCCAGCCCTATGCTAACGCGGGCTTCATGGCCCAACGGTTCGGGGGGTGGGGACTTCGGACGGCCAGCGACGGCGTCCCCGCCACGATCGACGGGCAGGGCGACCTCGCCGAACTCATGAAGAGAGTCGGACAGAAGCGCTTCGAGGACTGCTTCCTTCGGGATGAGGGGTATACGGACAGCGAGCGTTCGCGACTGTGCGGCATATCGAAAGAAGACGCCGGGCGGCTGCGCGAGCTGGTCAACGGCCTCTACGTCCAGGCCGAGTTCGACGGGGCCGGGTCAGTGTCCGCTCCGGCGAAAACGTACAGCGCGGTCGCCGGAATCACCGTGGACGGTGGAAAACCCGCCTTCGCCTTCTTCAACCGGCAGATATGGAAAGGAAGATATGAAGTCAACGAAGAGAGAAGCGGTCGGATGCTCGACACCCTGCCGGCCGCGGAGGCGCGGCGTTTGGAGGGTTTCCTCCGCGATTTAGG
>JAHFCD010000574.1 GCA_023249695.1 Elusimicrobiota bacterium | reverse complement strand
CGTGGCCTTGGAGTCGTTGACGCAGGCGATGCCGCGCACGGAGCCGCACGGCTCGATGCGGTGCTCGACGCCCTTGAAGGCCTTGAAGGCTTTTTGGATCGCGGCCGGCTTGAGGCCCCGGGCCAGGGCCAGGAGCCCCGCGGCCATCGCGTTCTCCAGGTTGTGTCGTCCCGGGAGCTTGGGCGGGACGAGCGCGAGCTCCTTCTTCGACCCGGGCAGCCGGAAACGGAGCTTGCCCCCCTCCTCCCAGGCGTGGACGTTGACGCCTTTCGCGCCGAAATAGAGTCGTTCGGACGGGCATTCCCGGGAGAGCTTGTAGACCGTCGGGTCGTCGGCGTTGAACACGCAGGCGTCGCCGGGGCCCTGGTCGCGGAAGATTTTGGCCTTCGCCTCGAGGTAGGCGGCCATCGAGCCGTGATGGTCGAGGTGATCGGCGGTGATGTTGAGGATCGCGGAAGCGCGCGGCGAGAGGTGCGCGGAGTCCTCGAGCTGGTAGCTCGAGCATTCGACAACGAGGACGTCGGTCGGCTTCGAGGCGGGCGCCGTCGCCGAGATCGGGATGCCGATGTTGCCGCCGAGCAGCGCCTTGCGGCCGCGCGGAAGGCCGGCCTTGAAGATTTCCCAGGTCAGCTGCGTCGTCGTGGATTTCCCGTTCGTGCCGGTGATCGCGACGACGGCCTTGGCCTTGGAATAAGCCAGGGCGATCTCGAGTTCGCTGAACACCGGGATATGCTTCTCCCTCAGCTTGTTGAAGATGGGGAGATCGGGCTTGACGCCCGGGCTTTTGACGACGAAGGCGCACTTGAGCAGGCGTTCGGAATGGCCGCTCCACTCCCATTTTATCGCCTTCGGCAAACTCTTCAGCGCCGGCGTCAATTCGGCCTTCGGCCGAGTATCGGAGCCGAGGACTTTAAAGTTTTTTTTCAGCAGCAGGCGCGCCGCCGACTGGCCGGAACGGCCCAGGCCCAGGACGCCCACGAGCGCGCCGCGGCGCGCCGCCTTCGGGTTGAACCCGGAGGCGTCGATCAGGGGAGCGGCGCTCGAAGACGACGCTGATTTCCGTTTACCCATTCCTCTCTCGCCGATGATTTTCTGCGACGTCTCGCGTGCCGGCCATCCTCAAGGATAGCCGGCACGCGGCTGCCTGGCCGCCTTAGTCCTGCTTCGTTTTGCCTTCAACCGGCACCGCGTCCAATGGAGACTCAAAGGCGATGAACAGGATGCAGGGGGCGGCGCTGGCGCAGTAGCCTGAGTGCGCCCGTTTGGCGGGACCGTAGGCGTAAGACCCCGGCGTCAGTACCGCCGTCTTCTGGCCGTCGTAGGTGATCTGGAGCTTGCCCGCGACGAGGATCATGCGCTCCGGCGAGCTGTGCCAATGCAGCGGAATATTCGATTTGCCGGGAACCTTGAAAAACACATCGAGGTTGTCCTTGGCGGGGTCGCCGTGAAGAACCGCGATCGCGCATCCCTTGGGCAGGAACGGAGGGCAGGGTCCCCACTTGAGCTTCGCGTCGCCGGCGGTCTGCGTGAGCGCCGCCTCCGGACTAGGCGCTTGCGCGCGAGCGGGCGAGCCGGCGAGGCTCAGCAGCAGCGCCGCTCCCAATGAGCGGCGGATGAGGGCTTGATTCAGCATGGGTCATTCTCCTATTGCTTTGTTCGAGTGTGCGGCGCGTCTTGATTCGGTTGCGAAATCAGCGGAGCTTGAGCGAGGCCAGGGCGGTGAGCATCAGCACGATGCTGACGATCCAGAACCGCACGGTCACCTTGGGCTCGGCGATGCCCCCCAGCTCGAAGTGATGGTGGATCGGGGCCATGCGGAAAATGCGCTTGCCTCCGCGGAGCTTGAAGGAGGCCATCTGCAGGATCACCGACAGGGTTTCCAGGACGAAGACGCCGCCGATGATCGGCAGGAGCAGCTCCTGCTTCACGCACAGCGCGACCACGGCGATGACGCCGCCGAGGAACAGGGAGCCGGTGTCGCCCATGAAGATCTGCGCCGGATAAGCGTTGAACCAGAGGAAGCCGAGGCAGGCGCCGATGAGGCCCGCCAGATAGACGGCGATCTCGCCCGCCCCCTCGACGTGGACGATGCGCAG
>JAHFCD010000092.1 GCA_023249695.1 Elusimicrobiota bacterium | reverse complement strand
CGAAGACGTAGTTGAACAGACGGCGGAACTCGGAGCGCTCGATCATGTCGGAGTGCTTCTTGTGCTTGATCGTCAGGCCCGCGGCGCGGACGAGCGCGATGATCTCGAGGTCCTCCGGCAGCTCCTCGTTGAGCTCGATGAGCAGGGATTTCAGGCGGGGATCGCGCAAGGTCTTCGCCGCGCCCGCAATGACCTTGATCTCCGCTCCGTCCACGTCGATCTTCAGGTGGCTCGGGAAGGCCTCCGGGTAGCGCGCGAGGAACGAGTCGAGCGAGAAGCCGAGCACGCCCTGGCGGAACGCCGGCTCGTATTTCTGGCGCTTCCAGTCCAGGTTCTCGCCGAAATTATTCAGCGCGGAGCCCGTCAGGAAGCGCGGCAGGTTCAGCGCGCCGAGCGTGTCGCCGTCGGCGAGCGCCACGTTGAGCGCCGTCACCAGGTCGCCGAGGCCGTTGAGGAAGATGTTGCGGTTGAGCAAAGCGTAGTTCTGCGACTCGGGCTCGAAGGCGAACACGCGCGTCCCCCGCAGGGCCGCGTACAGCGTGTACAGGCCGACGTTCGCGCCGACGTCGACGAGGACCTCGCCCGGGGCGAAGCCGTCGATCCACTCCAAGGTCTCGGGCTCCTTCTCGTGGAAGGTCTCGGCGCGGCTGCGCGTCAGCTCGTTGGGGCAGTCGAGGCGCAAGGTCTTGCCCGCGGCCGTCACCTCGTAGACCGGGGTGATCTTCTCGAGCAGGCCGCAGGAGAGCCGCGTCGCCCGCTTCAGGCCCAGCGCGGCGACGAACAGCCCGGACGCGGCGTCGAACGCGATTTTTTTCAAGCCCATGTCAGCGCCCGTCCTGAGGCACGGTCTTGAGCACCTTCGCGGGGATGCCGCCGACGACGGCGAAGTCGGGGACGTCCTTGGTCACGACGGCGTTGGCCGCGACGACCGCGTTGCGCCCGACGGTGACGCCCGTCAGGATCACCGCGCCGGCGCCGATCCAGCAGCCGGTCTTAAGAAGAACCGGCCCTTTGGTCCTGACGCCCTGGTCG
The DNA here is from genome assembly GCA_023249695.1 of Elusimicrobiota bacterium. Lineage (GTDB taxonomy): Bacteria > Elusimicrobiota > Elusimicrobia > UBA1565 > UBA9628 > GWA2-66-18. Next base: position 6,577 of record JAHFCD010000092.1, on the reverse strand, counting down.
ATGACCGCGATGCCCGGCTTGCGGTACTCGTGGTCGATGTCGCTGATGTAGACGCGGTCGGCGATCAGCACCTTGTCCTCGATGGTCACGCCGTCGGCCGCGTTGACGTGGAGGAAGCGCCCGAGGTAGCAGCCGTCGCCGATCCTTAAGGCGACCGCCGTCCCCGGCGCCCGGCCGCCGTTGAGCCAGGCGTGCTCCCGGATCACGGTTCCCGCCCCGATCGAGATGACCTTCGGGTTGTACAGCGTCGCGGGGGCGTGGACCGAGCTCCCGGCGCCCAGCCTCGACACGCGGGCCCGGACCAGGGCCGTGTGGGCTTTCAGCCGGACGGCGTGGAGAAGATGGAGCAGACGTTCGAGCATGCGGGAGCACATACTACCGAAAATCGTATAATCGCCGCCAGTCCCACCCATGACGCGCACTCCAGGAAAGACCGTTCTCGTGACCGGCGGAACCGGGCTCCTCGGCAAGGGGCTCGAGGAAACGATGCCGTCCGGCTGGCGCGTCGTGAGCCTCCACCAGCGCGCCTACAAGGTCACCGGCTCCAAGGCGACCCATCTGATCCTCGACATCCGCGACAAGCGCGCCGTCGACCGCCTGTTCGCGCGCCGGCGCTTCGACGCCGTCGTGCACGCGGCCGGCATCGCGAGCGTGGACTATGTCGAGAACCACTACGCCGAGAGTCTCGAGTCCAACATCGTGGGCACGCTGAACGTGACCTCGGCGGCGCGGCGCGCGGACACCCACCTGATCTACGTGTCCACGAACGCGGTCTTCGACGGCAAGAAGGCGCCCTACCGCGAGACCGATCCCGTCCACCCGATCAACCAGTACGGACGCCTGAAGGTCGAGTGCGAGCGCCTGGTCCAGGAGACGCTGCAGCGCTGGACGATCGTGCGCCCGATCCTGATGTACGGCTGGAACCACGCGGTCACGCGCCCGAACCCGGCGACCTGGATCTACGAGAAGCTGCTCAAGGGCGAGACGGTCTCGATGGTCACCGACGTGCACGAGAATCCCCTCTACAACATCTCCTGCGGCCACGCGCTGTGGGCCGCGATCGCCAAGCGCCCGTCGGGGATCTTCCATCTCGCCGGGCGCGACGAGGTGGACCGCTACCAGTTCGCGCTCGCGGTCGCCGCCGCCTTCGGCCTCGACGCGGCGCTGGTCAAGCCCGTCACGAGCAAGGCCTTCCCGGGCATCGCGCCCCGCCCGAAGAACACGACCTTCGTCACGACGCGCATGGCGCGCGAGCTCGGCGTGCGCCCGATGGGGGTCCGCGAGGGCCTCGAGGCGATGAAGGCCGCGATGGCCGCGAGGGCGTAATGGCCGCGCCGCGGGTGTCCATCGTCGTCCCGGCCTGGAACGCGGCCGCCTTCATCGAGAAGACCCTGGCGACGGTCGCGGCGCAGACCTTCACCGACTACGAACTCATCGTCGTCGACGACGGATCCTCCGATGACACGCAACTCATTGTGGACCGCTTCCTGAAGGAGAAGGGCCTGCGCGGGCGCTGCCTCAAGCAGGAGAACAAAAAGATCGCCGGGGCGCGGAACACCGGCATCCGCGCCGCCGAGGCGGACCTCGTCGCCTTCCTCGACCACGACGACCTGTGGTTTCCCGACAAGCTCGCGCGGACCCTGGCCGAATTCGACGCGCATCCCGAGGCCGACGTGGTGTGCCACGACGAGAACATCGTCAAGGACGGGGCGCTCGTGCGCGTGTCGCACAACGGCCCCCTCGTCGAGAACATGTACGAGCGCCTCCTGTTCGAGGGCAACGCGCTGTCGCCGTCGGCGACGACGGTCCGCAAGGCGAAGCTCCTCGAGGCCGGGCTTTTCCGCGAGGATCCGGAGTTCAACACCGTCGAGGATTACGATCTCTGGATGCGCCTGGCGCGGATCGGACGCATCCGCTTCCTCGACGCGGTCCTGGGGGAGTATCAGCTCGTCGAGTCCGCGGCCTCCAACCGGATCGTCTACCATAACACGAACCTCGAGCACCTCCTGCGCGACCACTTCCGCAGCTTCCCGAACCCGGACGCGCGCGCGCGGCGGCGCATGCGCCGCCGCCTCGGCGTGATGTGCCGCTCGGCGGCCCAGCGCCTGCGCGCGCAAGGCGACCTCTCCGCCGCCCGGCGCTACGCCGCGCGCGCCGTCGCCGAATGCCCGTGGGATCCCAAGAACCTCGCGGTCGCGGCGCTGTGCCTGCTGCCGGGCGGAGCCGCGCGATGAGCGCCGCGCTTACGCGCAGCGTTTATATGCCCCCGGCGGCCGCGGCGCCGTGGCGGCTCGCCGATCTTTACGCGCCGGCGGAGGTTCGTTTCTACCGCTACGGCCGCCACGCGCTCGCCGCCGCGATCCGCGCCGCCGGGGGCGGCCCGGTGCTGATCCCCGGCTTCTTCTGCCGCGAGGTCCTGTCCGCCGTGCCCGCCGCGGGCGGCCGGACCGTGTTCTACTCGGTCGGCCCCGATCTTCAGCCCGACTCGGACAACGCGCTGTGGCCGCGGGCCCAGGCGGTCCTCGCCGTCGATTTCTTCGGTTTTCCCGCCGACCTCGCGCCGTTTCGCGCCTACGCGTTGCGCACCGGGGCCGCGATCATCGAGGACGCCAGCCACGCTTTGTTCTCGCGCGACGCGGACGGCCGCCTCCTGGGCGCGCGCGCCGATTTCGGCGTGCTGAGTCCGCGCAAAACCTTGCCGCTCTCCGACGGCGGAGCCTTGATCGTGTCCGCCCCGTCTCCCGCGCGAAGACTTCCCGCCGCGTCGGAAGCCCTCGGAAGGGGATCGGCCCGCTCGTGCCTGAAAGCCGCCGCTCGCCCTCTCCTCGCGGCGACGGGAGCGCGGACCGCGCGCGGACTCTTGGAGGCCCTGCGCGCCGCGCGCGGCTTCGATTGGCGCGACCGCCTCGGCCGCGAGGGCAGCGAGGCCGAGCCTCTCGGGGACGCCGCCCCGAGCGCCGCGCTCGCCGGGCCGCTGACCTGCGGCGACGAAGCCGGCGAACGGACGCGCCGCCGGGCGCTGTACGAGCTGTGCGCCGGGACCGCGCGCGAGTTGGGGCTCGCCCCGGTTTTCCCGTCCTTGCCGGACCGGGTCGTTCCCTACGCCTTCGCGTTCCGCGCGGCGCCGGCCGCGGCCGAGGCCGCCTACGAGGCGTTTCGCCGGCTCGGCCTCAGCGTCCTGCCCTGGCCCGACCTGCCGGGAGCGGTGCGCGCGGCCGCGCCCGCGCATTACCACGACGTCTATCTCGCCCACTTTCTATGGTGAACGGTCTGCGCTGGGAAATCGTGACTCCGGACGCCGCGGCCCGCGACTGGGACGGCTGGGTCTCGTCGTTCGAGGACCGCCACATACGCCAGACCCATGCCTGGGGCCGCCTCAAGACCGGCGCCTGGACTCCCGCCCACGCGGCGATCTTCAACGGCCCGACGCCGCTCGCCGCCGCGCTGATCCTCGAGCGCCGTCTCCCGCTCGGCGCGGGATCCCTGCTGTGGGTCAACGGCGGCCCGCTGTACCGCAAGGGGCTCACGCGCGGCCAGGATCTCTCATCGCTCAAGGACTTTCTCGACGGGCTCAAGGAGCGCGGCCGCTCCCGCGGCCGCGCGATCATACGCCTCAACTTCGACGTCGCGATGGATCTCGACGCCCAGCTGATCGTGCGGGCGGCGGGCTTCTCCCGGCCGCTCTCGCCGCTGGGCACCGGGCTGACCTACCGCGCCGACCTGACGAAGCCCCTCGAGGACATCCGAAGCGGATTCGAGAGAAACTGGCGCAACCAGCTCAACCGCGCCGAGAAAGCCGGCGCCGTCGTCGAATTCGGCCGGAGCCCGGAGCTGCTGCGCCGCTATCAGCCCCTGCACGACGCGCTGTGCTCGCGTAAAGGCCTCGAGGGCCAGCGCCTGTCGGTGGCGGACCTCGAGCGCATGACGGAGATCCTCGGCGAGTCGATCCTGTTCTTCATCGTCTCCGCCGCCGGGGCCGACGGCTGCGGCGGGGCGGTCTGGATCCACGGCGGCCGCGCCTGGTTCGCGCTGTCCTCGGCCAACGAGCACGGCTTGCGCCTCAACCTTCCCAACGCGATGTACTGGCGGGCGATGGGCCGCCTCAAGGAAATGGGCGTCGAGGTTTTCGACCTGACCGGCATCGACCCCGCCGAGAATCCCGGCGTCTTCAACTTCAAGAGAGGCCTGGGCGTGCCGCCCGTCGAGACCTTGGGCGAGTGGCAGTGGGCGACGACGCCGTGGCTCGCCCGCGCCTTCGACGCCGCCCTGTTCGCGCGCCGAGACTCCCTCCAGTGAGCGGGACCCACCGCCTCTGGAGGGCCGTCGCGCGCGCGCGCGAGGCGTTCGCCGCGCCTGCGGGCGCCGGCCTGCGCGTGCTCGGCTATCACTCGGTCGGCCCGGCGATCCCCGGTGATCCGTACGGCCTGAGCACCTCGGCCGCGGTCTTCGCGCGTCAGATGGCGCTGATCGCATCGGGGCGGTTCGGCGCGCCCGTCTCGCTCGGCGGCGCGAGGCTCGACGGCGGCGCCGAGATCGCCGTGACCTTCGACGACGGCTATCTCGACACGCTGACGACGGCGGCGCCGATTCTCGCGGGGCTTTCCCTTCCCTTTTCCGTCTGCGTCACGCCGGGGCTGCTCGACGCCGGCCGCCCTCACCTCTCCTGGCCGGAATTGAAGGAGCTCGCGCGCGTCCCCGGCTGCGAGATCGGCGCGCACGGCCTCACGCACGCGCGCCTCGATTCGGCGGACGACGCGCGATTGTCCCGCGAGCTGTCGGAGTCCCGCCGCCGGCTCGAGGAGGCCCTCGGACGGCCGGTGACGGTCATGACCTGGCCTCACGGCGCGGCCTCGGCCCGGACCGCGGACGCGGCGCGCGCCGCGGGCTTCGTCCGCGCCGGCTGCTCGCTGTACGGCTCCAACGGACCGGACCGGAATCCGCTTCTGCTCAAGCGCACCGAGATCGTCGGCTTCGACGACGAGCGCGACTTCGCCGGCAAGGCCTCCGGAACCTGGGATTGGTTCGCCCTCCGGCAGGGCGACCCCGCGAAAAAATGACCGAGCGCCCCTTCGACGTCGTCATCCTCTCCAGCGTGGAGTGGGACGCGACCTGGCAGCGCCATCACGCCTTCGCCGCGCAGTGGGCGCGGGCCGGCCATCGCGTTTTTTTCGTGGAGAACACCGGCTTCCGCGAGCCCCGGTGGCGGGACCTCGGGCGCATGACGGGCCGCCTGCGCCGGGCCTGGGAGGGCGGACGCGCGCGCCACGCGCGCGTGCCCAAAGGGATCTCCGTGATCAGCCCCCTCGTCCTCCCGCCGACGCGGCGTCTGTTCCGCGAAGCCAACGCCGCTTTGCTGGCCCCGCGCCTCGCCGATCTCCTGCACGACCGCGGCCTGCGCCGCGGCCCCGTGGTCTTCGCCTACCTGCCGACGGCGACGACCTTGGCGCTTCTTGACCGCCTCTCCCCGTCGCTCGTGGTCTACGACTGCGTCGACAATTTCTACGGCCTGCCCTCGCCTCCGCCGAACCTCGCCGAAACCGAAGCGGCCCTCATGGCGCGCGCCGGCCTGGTGCTCACGACCTCGAGCACGCTCTACGAGGACAAAAAGGCCTTTCACCCCAACGTCATCGAGCTGCACCACGGCGTCAGCCGCGCGTTCTTCATCGCCCCGCCGCCGGAGCGTCCGCGCCGACGCCTGTGCTATTTCGGAACGCTGTGGCGCGCGGTCGACTACGCGCCGATTCGCGCGCTCGCCGACGCCGGCTTCGACGTCGACCTGATCGGCCCGGTCAAGGAGCCGCCGCCTCCGCTCCCGCCGTCGGTGACGTTCCGCGGCGCGTATCCGCATTCGGAGCTGCCGGCGATGCTCGCCGACTGCGACGCCCTGCTGCTTCCGTACGTGAACGACGAGTACAACCGCGGCGTAATCCCGGCCAAGACGTTCGAATGCCTGGCGACGGGCCGTCCCGTGTTCGCGAGCCCCCTGCCCGGCCTCGCGGCGCTGTCGGAGGTTCTGACGATCTGCCGGACTCCCGCCGCATGGGTCGCCGCGGCCCGCGCGCTCGACCGGGACGACGGGCGCCGGGAGCGCGTCGAGGCGGCGCGCGCGCGCGCCGAGGAAACCGTTTTCGCGCGGCTGACGGGCCTCGTCGATCTCGCCCGCAAGCACGGCCCCATCGCCCCGCCCGCCGCGCCCCGCCACCGGACCCTGCTGTCGGGAATCGGCTGGATCGGCGTCCTCTACGGCGCGGCCCGCGTCTCCACCTTCCTGACCCAGCTCCTGGCCGGACGCCTTCTCGGGCCCGCCGAGTACGGCCGCGCGAACCTGGTCATCGCAGCCGCCGCCTACCTGCAGATCATACCGATGCTGGGCTTTTCCCTCGCGACCAGCAAGCTCGTCGCCGACGAGCCGGACGAGGCGCGGCGCGCGCGGCTCGTGACCACCGCCCTCGCCTCGTTCACCGTCTGGGCCGTGCTGAGCCTTCCGTTGATGACCTTCGCGCACGGCTGGCTCGAGCGCGCGATGGGCCTGCCCGCCGAGCTGTTCGCCCTGTCCGCGCTGCTCGCGACGGCCACC
>JAHFCD010000573.1 GCA_023249695.1 Elusimicrobiota bacterium | reverse complement strand
GTCGGTGTTGTCTTTCTGCGCCATAAAAAAGTAGAATCGCATCGTAGCATTTCGTCCCGGGCGGTGGGCAGGTGGCGGAACTGGCAGACGCGCACGGCTCAGGACCGTGTGGGCGCAAGCTCTTAAGGGTTCAAGTCCCTTCCTGCCCACCGACCGGGATGAAAAGCGTGAGAGACGATGACGAAGATCACGCGGTAATAAATGTCGTTTTCTTGACAGCGGCGTGGCTTCCGGTTATACTTCGAACGCGCGACCGGAGTGCCGGCATAAAATCATTTGCTCAGTCATCCATAGATATTCGGCGCAAGGGGGCCACACAATTATGACGAAGCTGAAAGAGCTGTCCAAGAAGGGCTTCACGCTTATCGAGCTGATGATCGTCGTCGCGATCATCGGCATTCTCGCGGCGATCGCGATTCCGAAGTTTGCCGAGCTGATCCGCAAGTCGTCGGAAGGCGCGTCCAAGGGCAACCTCGGCGCTCTCCGCTCGGCCATGAGCATCTACTACGGCGACATGGAAGGCACGTACCCCGTCAACCTGTCGGCGCTGACGATCGGCGGCAAGTACCTGACCGTCATTCCTCCGGCGAAGGCTCCGAATTATCACGCGGACGCCTCGACGGTCGTGACGCTGGCGGACGTGGCCGACGGGATCACCGTGACGAACGCGGCTCCGACGGACGGCGGCGGCTGGTACTACAACAACCAGGGCACCAACGCCAACATCGGCAACTCGCTGGTGAACTGCACGCACACGGACACGAAGGGAACCGTCTGGACGGGCTACTAAGCCCGACGCTTGATGACGAAAAGGTCCCCGGGGTCGAAAGACCCCGGGGATTTTTTTCGCCCGGTTAAACCTTGATCAATCTCGAAGCCGCCGTCGCCTGCCTGTTCGGCTCCCTGTACGGGAGCTTCCTGAACGTCGTCATCCACCGCCTGCCCCGCGAGGAGTCCGTCGTGTCCCCGCGCTCGCGCTGCCCGCATTGCGGCAAGCCGATCGGCTGGAGCGACAATCTTCCCGTGGTCTCCTGGCTGCTGCTGCGCGGCAGGGGCCGCTGCTGCCGCAAGCCGATCTCGGCGCGCTACCCGCTCGTCGAGGCCGCGACGTCTTTGCTCGCGGGGGGGCTGTGGCTCAAGTGGGGCGGGACGCCGGTCTTCGCGGCCGCGTCCGCGCTCGCCTGCGGCGTCCTGCTCGCCGTCGCGCTCATCGACTGGGACACCTTCCTGATCCCCGACGAGTTGTCCATCGGCCTGGCCCTGGCCGGTCTGCTCGTCTCGCCGTTCAATCCCTATTTCGACGCGGGGCCTTTCGGGGCCTGGTATCTGGCCCCCTTTTGGAGCCTGCGGGGGGCCGTGCTCGGCTTCCTCCTGGGATGGGGCGTCGCGGCCGGGGGCGAGGCGATCTTCAAGAAGGAGGCCTTTGGCGGGGGGGACGTGAAGCTCCTGGCGGGCATCGGGGCCTGGACGGGCATGACCGGGGCGTTCGACGCGCTGATGCTCGGTTCGCTGGCCGGCTCGATCTACGGCCTGGCGCTGATGCGCGCCGGCAAGGCGGGGCGCTCGGACGCCATCCCGTTCGGGCCGTTCCTGGCCGCCGGCGCGGTGTTCAACTTCTTCAAGCTTCTGCCCCTGGGGTGGCCGTTCAGCTGGGTGTGACCGAATTGCGCCCGATTTTGGAATTTTTGTCTTGATTTGCGGCGATTCGAAGGCTATACTTCGTCCAGGTTCATGGCTCGAGTGCCGCATAAAGAACATTTACCTTCATACATACATAACGGCACAAGGGGGTCATGCAATGACGAAGTTGAAAGAGCTGTCCAAGAAGGGCTTCACGCTTATCGAGCTGATGATCGTCGTCGCGATCATCGGCATTCTCGCGGCGATCGCGATTCCGAAGTTCGCCGAGCTGATCCGCAAGTCGTCCGAAGGCGCGTCCAAGGGCAACCTCGGCGCTCTCCGGTCGGCCATGAGCATCTACTACGGCGACATGGAAGGCACGTATCCGATCAACCTGTCGGCGTTGACGATCGGCGGCAAGTACCTGACCGTCATTCCTCCGGCGAAGGCTCCGAACTATCACGCGGACGCCTCGTCGGTCGTG
>JAHFCD010000091.1 GCA_023249695.1 Elusimicrobiota bacterium | reverse complement strand
TTCCCGCCGACACCGGCCTGGCCTATGTTTTTCTGCTGCACCTGAACCCGGCGCACAAAAGCCACCTGACCGAGATTCTCGGCCGCGCGGCCGCGATGGCGGTCGTGGAGGCGAAGGACGGCGCGCTGCTCAGGGCGAACACCGTCTACGTCATGCCTCCCAACGTGGACATGACCATGCGGCAGGGCCGTCTCAAGTTCCTGAGCCTGGGCGAGAGCAAGCGGACACCGATCGATTCCTTTTTCAGCGCCCTGGCCCGGGATCAGAAGTCCCGGGCGGTCGGCGTCATCCTCTCGGGCATGGCGTCGGACGGCACGATCGGCCTCGAGGAGATCAAGGCCGCGGGCGGCATCACCTGCGTCCAGGACGAGAAGAGCGCGGCCTACGGCAGCATGCCCCATGCCGCCGTCCTCGCCGGCTGCGCCGACATCGTGCGCCCTCCGAAGGGCATCGCGCGCGAGCTGATCCGCCTCGGGCGTCACCCCCTGACGCGGGTGACGGGCGCCGCCGACGAGGCGATCTTCGCCGACGCCGGCGCCATGGGAGCGATCTTCACCTTGCTCCATTCCGAGAGCGGCGTGGATTTTTCCCTGTACAAGCCGTCCACCATGCGCCGGCGCATTTCCCGCCGCATGTTCCTGCTCAATATCGGCCGGCTCCACGACTATCTGCAGCATCTCAAGGCGAAGCCCGCCGAGGTCCACGCCCTGTACAACGACCTTCTCATCAACGTGACCTCGTTTTTCCGCGACCCCAAGGTATTCGACGCCTTGAGGCGCAAGGTTTTCCCCCGCATCGTCAAAGACCGCGATCCGAACACCCCGGTCCGCATCTGGTCGGCGGGCTGCGCGTCGGGCGAGGAGGCCTATTCCCTCGCCATCGCCTATCTGGAGTTCATGCGCAAGCGCAGCGAGAACATCCCCGCCCACATTTTCGCGACGGACATCAGCGACGTGGCCGCCGCCAAGGCCCGCAAGGGCCTTTACCCGGAGAGCATCGCCTCGAGCGTGAGCCCGGAGCTGCTGGGGCGCTACTTCGTCAGGACCGGGCAGGGCTATCAAGTCATCAAGCGGCTTCGGGAAATGTGCGTGTTCGCGCGTCATGACGTCGCGGCCGATCCGCCGTTCGCGAACCAGGACTTGATCAGCTGCCGCAACCTCCTCATTTATCTCGAGCCCGCCCTTCAGAAAACGGTGCTGTCCACGTTCCATTACGCCCTCAAGCCGTCCGGCTTCCTGGTCCTGGGCAGCGCCGAGACCGTCGGCAGCGACTCGACACTATTCGCCGAAACGGACAATCGCCACAAAATCTACTCGAAAAAGAACGGGCGCGCCTCCCATCTCAACGTCGCCTCGGGCCGCATCGGGGTCCGGGGCCTCGCCTTGCCCGAGGCGGCCGTCCCCCGAGCGCCGAAGCCGCCGCAAATGGACGCGCTCGCCGTCGCGGACCGCCTCGTCTTGAGCCGCTTCGCTCCGGCGGGCGTGGTGGTCAACCGCGATCTGGACATCATCCAATTTCGCGGCGACACCAGCCGGTATCTCAAGGCGGCGCCCGGCAAGGCGAGCTTGAACCTTCTGAGGATGGCCTCCGACGGCCTCAGCCTCGAGCTTCAGATCCTCATCAAGAAAGCGTTCAAGGCCCGGGCGGCCGTCCGCAAGCACAATCTTCGCATCAGGCTCGACCACCAAAGCCGCCTGATCAGCCTCGAGGCCGCCGCTTTCGACGCACCTCCCGCCCAAGAGCGCTACTGCCTGGTTTCCTTCGTGACGTCCTCCGCCGGCGATTCGCCGAAGGCGAATCGGCCGGCCAAGGAGCCGCGGGGCGGCCCCGTTCAAAAGCTCAAGCGGGAGCTGGCTCAAACCAAAGGCTTCCTCCAAACCCGCATCGACGAGTCGGAAGGCCATAACGCGGCGCTGACCGCCGCCAACGAGGAGATCGTCTCGAGCAACGAGGAGCTGCAGAGCACGAACGAGGAGCTCGAGAGCTCGCGCGAGGAGCTCCAAACCGCGAACGAGGAGCTGAACACGCTCAACGACGAGCTGCGCAAGCAGAACGCGGCGCTCGTCCAGCTCGGCGGCGACCTGGACAACATCCTTGAAAGCCTCGACATTCCCGTCGTCCTGCTGGGCCTCGACCTGCGCATCCGAAGGGTCACGATGATGGAGGGAACGCCGCTCAGCCTTACCCCGGACGATGTCGGACGCTCGATCCTGGACATCCAGAAGAAGCTGGGGATACCCGACCTCGAGGAGGCGGCCCTGGATGTCCTCAAGACCTCTGCGTTCAAAGAGGTCGAGGTGGCCGGCAAGGAGGGCCGCTGGTACAAGCTGAGGATCCGGCCCTACAAGAACGCGCGGGAAAAAATCGAGGGCATCGTCCTGGCGCTGCTCGACGCCGACGTCGCCAAGCGGGCGCTGCTCCAGTTCCAGGACGTCATGGATCAGTCTTTGGTGATCCTGGATTCCGAGCTGAAGGTGCAGTCGGCGAACCGCCATTTCTACGACTATTTCCAGCTGACCCGCGCCCGGACGCAAGGGCGGCGCTTGCGCGAACTGACCGGCGGACTATGGAACAGCGGCCCGTTGAACGCCTTGCTCAACGAAGCCTTGCTCAGCGGAAAACCGTTTCAGAACTTCGAGATGAGCCGCCGTGACAAGAACCTCGGCCAGAGGCTGCTGCGCGTTGGCGCCGTGCGCGTCCCCAACAAAGGCCGCGCCGCCGACACGCTGTTTCTCACGATCCGGGACATCACCGATCTCCGGCACGCGGAGACGGTCATGCAATCGGAGGAGCGCGAACGAACCCAGCGGGAATTTCTCTCGCACGTGTCGCATGAGCTGCGGACGCCGGTGACGGCGATCAAGGGCTATGCTCACACCCTCAAGCACGGTGGGCTCGACGACCTCAAGCATCGCGTGAGCTTCGTCGACACGATCGAGCGGCACGCGGACCGCCTGACGCGCCTGATCGAGGACGTCATGCGCATCTCCTCGCTCACGGAGAGTTCCACCCCCCGGAAAAGGAAGATCGCGCTGCGCGCCTTAGTCGGACAGTGCGTCGCGAGCGCCGTTCCGCGCGCCAAGCCCAATCGGATTTCCATTCGCGTCGACATCTCTCCCGGGCTGACGGTGTCGGCCGACCGGTCCCAGCTCCGGGACGTCGTGACGAACCTGCTCGACAACGCCGTCAAATTCAACCGCCCGGGCGGCCGCGTGCGGATACGCGCCCACGAGGCCGGCAACGAGGCCGTGCTCGTCGTGCAGGACACCGGCGTCGGGATCGCGCCGAAGGATCGCTCTCGCCTGTTCGAGCGCTTCTACCGGGGAAAGAGCGCGCGGACACGCCATGGGTCCGGCCTGGGGTTGTCGATCGCCCATCAGATCGTCGCCGCTCACGGCGGGCGAATCTGGGCGGAGAGCCGCCAGGGCAAAGGCGCCTCCTTCCACGTCACGCTTCCCCTCGGAAAGCCGCGCTAAGCGCCCTCGCGGTCGAAATCCGTCGGGATATTGGCCGGCACCGGAGCGCCGTCGTCGCCCAAAGCCGTGATGAACCGGTTGCCCTGCTCGTCGGGAGGGCTGACGCTGAAGCGGGCGCCGGGCCGGGACTCGGCCTCGGCGGCGAGGGCGGGCGCGGCGGGGATGCCACCCTTCATGACTCCTCCAGGACCAGAAAACGCCGGGTGAGCTGAGCGGCCTCGCCGCCGTGGGCGCCCTCGCACCGGATCAGGGCCTGATGCCATCCCGGCTCGAGGCCGGAGGAGTCGAACCACCAGTAGCCGTCGCCGTGACGGCACGAGCACCAGCCTTCGGAGTCGAGCGCGATCTCCACGCAGCCGTCGGGCGCGTCGATGAGGAGACGGCACCGCGACGCGGCGACCGCCTCCCCTTCTCCGGGATAGGTCACCTCGACGCGCGGCCCGGCCGCCGGCGCGCCGCTCATCACGGCAGGTCCACGACGAACAGGCAGGTGCGGCGCGGCTCCTTGTCGCCGCCGCGCGGGCGAACCCGAACGACGGCCTGGCTCCGTCCGGCCTGATAGCCCGTCCAATCGTACGACCAGCAGCCTTCGACGCGGCGGCAGGGGCGCCATGCGCCGCTGTCGATCGAGATCTCGAGGCCCTCGCGCGAGTCGTCCAGCACGCGATACTCGCTCTCGGGGAAATAGCTGCGCTGCCCGATCAAGGGATGCTCCACCGATATCTCCGGAGCCACGTCGGTCGCCCCGAAGGTATCCCACAGCTTGAAGCTCATGACCGGCGACGGCCGGGCGGCCGCCCCCGCCTGGACCAGTCCGCTGCCCGATTTTTCCGCTCGTCTCATGTGATCCCTCCGCGTTCGCGCGCACCGATAGGATAGGCCCCGGCGACCGCTCGCCGCTATGGCGTCCGGGTCAGCCTATTGTGTCCGTGCCGTGACGGACCGCGCCGCGCGTGAACTCTCCGCGCCGGCGCGCGCGAAACCGGCAGCGCGATCGCGAACACGCAGCCCCTTCCCGGGATATCCCGCGCCGTCAGCCGTCCGTTGTTGAGCCCGACGGCGCGACGGGCGAGCGCCAGCCCAAGCCCCAGGCCGGAGCGCTCCGGCCCCTTTTGCATGAAGACGTCGAAAAGCTCGTCGATCGCGCCCCCGGGAAGCCCGCCGCATTGATCCTGGACCTCAAGAACGACGGCCCCTTCCTTCTCGAAGCCTCGCAGCGATACGCTTCCGCCGGGCTTCGTGAACTTGATCGCGTTCTGCACCAGGCTCGTCAGCGCGGACTCAAGATACTGGGCGTCGGCGTCGACCACGAGACGAGGAGCGACGCGCACGGACAGCGTGACGCCCTTCCGGCGGGCGTCGTTGACGGCGCCGGCCGCGACGTCCGAGGCCGCCTCGAGCACGGAGACGGGGCGGGCAAGCGCCGGCCGGGCCTTTTGGAGGCGGACTCCGGCGTAGGCGCGTTCGAGCATCATCCTCATATGATCCAGGCTTCGGTCCAGCAGCGCGTCGGCGCCCCCCGCGGATTTCCGCATCAGGGCGCGGGCCGCGAAGACGCGCGCCAGCGCGCTGCGCAGATCGTGGATCAGGAAGCCGAGGCGCGCGGCCTCCTCCGGGCCCGCCGCGGGACCCCGCGCCCCGCGCTCGCGGACGCGGGCGGCGGCTTCACTGAGCACGCGTCGCCTCGACGGCGCCGGCCTCGTCGTCCAGGACCGCCGCGTCGGGCTCGCCGCCCCGCTCCGCGAGGTCGGATTCCGCGAGAATGCCCGCCAGCTGCCCCTCCTCGTCGACGACGACGAGGCTCTCGACCCGATGGACGGACATGAGCCGGTGCGCTTCATTAATATCCGCGTCCTCCGGGCAGGTGACCACATCGGGCGTCATCACGAAGCGGACCTTGGTCCCCATGCAATCGAGCCCCTCGGCGAGGGCCCTCACGACGATGTCCCGGTCGGTGATGACGCCCACGACCGTCTCCTCGTCGACCACGGGCAGGCTGCCGACGCCGGCGCACTTCATGATATAGGCGCATTCATAGAGCGACGCGTCCCGGTCCACGACCTCCACATCGACCGTCATCCGTTCTCTGACGCTCATCATCCACCTCCGCGCGGGCCTCGCTTCGATTATAGGCGCCGGCCCGCCTCGCCGCTATGGAGGCCGTGTAACGCAATGATGGGCTGATCGTGCACGGCCGGGCGCGTCCCATTTGCGTCATCGAATTGGTACGGAACGGTCAACGCGGTCTGCGCTACCATAGCTCCCGGCTTAAACCACGGTGACCACGGGAGAAAATCATGCAAAGGATTCCGACGGCGGACTTGTCGAAGGCGGCGGGCAAGACGAGAGAGCAGCTCGACGCGGTGCAGCGCAAGATGGGACGCGTGCCCAACCTCCACGCGACGATGGCCAACTCCCCGGCGGTGCTGACCGCCTATCTGCGCCTGAACGACGCGCTGTCCCAGACCTCGCTCGACAACCGGCTTCGCGAGCTGCTGGCCGTGACGGTGGCGTCGGCCAACGACAGCGAATACTGCCTCTCCGCGCACACGGCGATGGGCAAGAACCTCAAGGTCGACGAAGAGGAGCTCCTGCACGCCCAGGAAGGCGAATCCACCGACCCGAAGACGCTCGCGGCGCTTCGTTTCGCCAAGACGCTCGTGCAGAAGCGCGGCCGGGTCAGCGACGCGGAGGTCTCGGCCCTGAAGGCGGCCGGCTTCGGAAACGCCGCGGTGCTGGAGATCGTCGCCTCGACCGCCATGAACATCTTCACCAATTACTGCAACCACGTGGCCGAGACGAAGCTCGATTTCCCCGCGGTGCGCGTCCCGGCGGATTAGCGGCGGGAGCGAGGCCCGCTGGCCGAGGCGTTGCGCCGGGTGGACGAGACGCTTCGAGAGCTCGACTGGGAGGCCACGACCATGAAGGCGAGGACCGAGATGCCGATGAAGGTGCGCCTGGAGATCGCCGCGGGGTTTTCGCGCCTGCTGGCGGACACGTTCGGCCTGTATCTCAAGACCCACGGCTACCATTGGAACGTGACCGGCCCCATGTTCCAGACGCTGCACACGATGTTCGAGACGCAGTACAACGAGCTGTGGCTGGCCGTCGACGGCCTCGCCGAGCGCATTCGCACCTTGGGCGTCAAGGCGCCCGCGTCCTACGCGCAGTTCGACAAGCTGTCCTCGATCCCGGACGAGTCCGGCGCCCCTCCCGCGCGCCAGATGATCCAGAGGCTGCTGACGGGCCACGAGGCCGCCGCTCGAACCGCGCGCGCGATCCTGCCGGACGCCCAGCAGGCGCACGACGAAGCGAGCGTCAATCTCCTGGCGGCCCGCATCGAGGTGCATGAGAAGACCGCCTGGATGCTGAGAAGCCTGCTCGAATAAGACACAACTCCGCTACCTGACCGTGACCGCGCGGCAATGGCCAATATCCTCCGTCATGCCTACAATAGGTCGCCTGAATTCGACGGCATCCGTCGTCGGGGCTTATCGTTCAAAGGAGACACCATGATCCAAGCGCCACTGAAGACCGTCGGCATCGATTATCCGAATCCGGGCGAGACCATCGCGACCGGCGATTACAGCTTCCGCATCTCCGCTCCCTCGGGCGCGAAGGAAGTCCGCCTCTCGATCGACGACGGGGATTGGAAGCCTTGCCGCAAGGACGACGGCCACTGGTGGTTCGATTGGACCGCTCAGGCCCAGGGCGAGCATATCGCGGTGTCCCGCGTGATCGAAGCGGACGGCTCCCTGCTCGTCACCCAGCCCCGCCTCTTCAAGGTTCAGCCTTAGTCGACCCCCGTCTCGGCGGCCCGGGGCGCGCGCCCGGGCCGCCGCCGCCCGCTTTCACCAGCGGGAGCCGAAGCTGAAGCGGTGGGCGGTTCCGAGCTCGCCCATCGGCACGGCGGCATAGTCGAGCCTCCAGCGCGTCCCCCGATAGCCCAGGCCCAAGGTGAGGCCGCGGGCGGCGTCGAAGCCGTCGCCCTCGGCCGCCGCGTTGAGCGTGGTGTAGCCGGCGCGCAGAAAGAAGTCTTTTACGGGCTGATACTCGCCGCCGAAGCCGACGTCCGTGCCGGCCCCGCGCGGGCCGTTCGTGAGCTCCACCGCGAACAGATGCCCCCCCGCGATCTTATAGGCGGCCGCGAGCGCCAGCCGCA
>JAHFCD010000090.1 GCA_023249695.1 Elusimicrobiota bacterium | reverse complement strand
GCGGAGCTCGATTTCCAGTCCCGCAAGCTGCGCCAGGAGTCCGACATCGCCGACAACAAGACGGTCGCCATCAAGGCGGATCTCGAGCTGCTCGAGAAGCGGGACGCGTGGAAGAAGCAGCCCAACCGCGAGCCCGATTACGAGAAGGAGCCGTTCAAGGACGGGGTTCTGACGATCACCGACCGCCGCATCCCGATCGAGGGCCCGATCGTCTACGGCACGGCGGACTTCGTGACCGAGCGCATCCATTACTTCAACAACAAGTCCGAGGAGTATCCGATCTTCCTCGTGATCGACCGGAGCCCCGGCGGCTCGGTGATGGAGGGCTACCGTATTTTGAAGGCGATGCAGGCGAGCAAGGCGCCGGTGCAGGTGGTCGTGAAATCCTACGCGGCGAGCATGGCCGCGACGATCGCCACGCTCGCGCCGCGGTCCTACGCCTATCCGAACGCGGTGATCCTGCACCATCAGATCTGGAGCGTGCTGTTCGGCAATCCCACGCAGCAGAAGCAGCAGCTCGACGTGCTCAAGGAGTGGGACCGCCGCCTGCGCGAGCCGATCGCGAAGAAGATGGGCACCACCATCGAGAAGTTCACCGCCGAGATGTACAAGCAGAACGTGGACGGCGACTGGGAGGAGTTCGCGGACACGGCGGTCAAGCTCAAGTGGATCGACCACGTCGTGCATGAGATTCGCGAGACCGGCATCCTCAAGGAGCCGGAGACCAAGCTCGAGGACAAGCCCAAGCTCGCCTTCGGCCTGGCCGAGGAGTCGGACGCGAAGGGCGACCGCTTCGTGCGCCTGCCCCGGCTCCAGCACGCCGACGCGTATTTCATCTACAACCGCGACTCGTACTACCGCTAGCGATGGACCTCAAGTCGGTGCTCCTCCAGAACGAGGACGCCCTCCCGACGCTCGCGCAGAACCTCTCGACGGGGACGGTCGCGGCGTCCTCCTTGCCCGCCATCACCGCCGACGCGGCCACCTACTGGAAGATGGGGGGCAGCACCGTCATGGGCCTCGCCGGGATGGTGTACCTCGGCTACGGCAAGAAGAACGGCGACGTCAAGAACATGATCATCGGCGCCGCGCTGACCTTGGGCAGCATCTTTATTTTTTAGGCGCGCGCCTCGCGGCGGCGGGAAGCGTGAGGCGGAAGGCCGAGCCGCGGGCGAGGCGGCTGCGAACCGAGGCGCTCCCGCCGTAGGCCTCGACGAGCTTCTTGACCATGTGCAGGCCGACGCCCGGGCTGCCGGGCTGCGCGCCCTTCATGACGCGGAAGAAGCGGTCGAAGACGCGCGGCAGATGGGTGGACGGAATTCCGATGCCGCTGTCCTCGACGACGATCAGCACTTTCCGCTTCGACGCGCGCGCGCCGAGGCGGATCCAGCCGCCGGGCGGCGTGAACTTGATCGCGTTGTCGAGCAGGTGCTCGAGCGCCTGGGCCAGGTGCTCCGGCTCCATCTTCACGCGCAGGCCGCGCGTCACCGCGACGTACACGTTCAGCCGCTTGCGCTTGGCGCGGGACTCGAGCTTCGCCGCGCAGTCGAGCGCGACGCGCTGCACCGCGGTCGCGACCGACGCTCGCGGCTCGCTGCCTTCGAGCTTGGACATCGTGAGCAGGTCGCCGACGAGCGCGTCGAGCCGGTCGGCGTTCGTCTCGATGATGTTCAGGAAGCGCGTCCGCTCGGCGTCGTCGCGCCAGGCGCCGTCCCGGAGCGTCTGCGCGAAGCCCTTGATCGCGGCGACGGGCGTGCGGAACTCGTGCGAGACGTTCGCCACGAACTCGCGCTCCGCCCGCTCCTTGGCGACCGCGAGGTCCTCGGCGCGCTTGCGCTCGGTCACGTCGACGGCGATGACGACGACGCCGACGATGGCGCCCAGGTCGTTGCGGTAGGGGAGCGTGTCGCGCTGCATCCAGCGTTTCACTCCGCCGCGAAGCTTGAGCTCCTCGAGCTCGCCGATCTTGGCCTGCCCCGAGGCGATGACGGCGAGATCGTTGAGGTGATAGGCGCGCGCGCGCGCCGCGGGAAAAAATTCCTCGACGCGGCGGCCCTCGATCTCCGAGACCGGCTTCCCGACCGACTGCGCGGCCGCGCGGTTGCAGCGCAGGACCCGGTTGCCGGCGTCCTTGTACCAGATCATCGCCCGGACCGTGTCCAGGATCAGGGTGTGATCCGCCTCCTGGCGGAGCAGGGCGGTCTCGACGCGCTGGCGCTCGGACAGCTCGGCCTCGACCTTATGATGGAGCTGGGCCCGCTCGATCGCGGCGCCGGCCCGCGTCGCGAGCTGCTCGGCGAGCACGAGGTCGGTGCGGCAGAGGGGGCGCCAGCCGGCGTCGGCGCCGAGCATCATCGCGCCGAGCGTCTTGCCGCGCGAGCGCAGCGGCACGCACATGAAGGCGCCGACGCCCAGCTCCCGCAGCAGTTCGGAGTGCCGCTCGGAGCCGCCCAGCCGGGTGATGAACGACTCCGGAGCCTTCGCGACGAACTCCGCCCGCCCGGAGGAGAGCGCCCGGTGGACCGGGTGGCGGCGGTCTCCTTCCTGGAAATTGAGGCGGCCGAGCTCCTCGAGGAGCCCGACCTTGGCGGGCGACTCGTGCGCGACGACTGGGGGCGCGAGCCGCCCGTTCTCGCGCAAGGTGATCGTGCACCATTGGGCGAGGCGGGGCACCGCGGCCCCGCAGAGATGGCCCAAAGTCTCCCCGAGGCTCACGGAGTTCGCCATCTTCTCGGCGGCGGAGACGAGGAAGGTCAGGCGCTCTCGCGCTCGTCCGGCCTGGTCGACGAGCGCGCTCTCCTTGTTCGCCGCGCTTTGTCGGAGGCGGGCGAGCGCGAGGTGCGTCTCGATGCGCTCGGTCAGCTCCTCGGGCTCGAACTCGGCCCGCACGCTCGCGTCGGCCGTGGGCAGGGGGCCCGCTCCCCGCGTCCGCACGACGACGACCGGCCAGGGCATCTTCGGCGTGTCGCTGCTCAGCCAGTCTCTTTCGTCGACCACCGCCAGCGCGATGTTCTGCAGGCGCTCGGCGGCGCGGCCGCCGACCAGCTCGTAGCGTTCGATGAGCTGGTCGATGATCCGCGCCTGCAAACGGGCGCTGGAGCTGACGACGAGTATGCGGGGGCGCGGTATCGTGGGCATCGGGGCTCGAATCCAGACGATTGTATCAACTCGTCTTCGCGCCCCGGTGTCAGGGTTTTTTGACGCCTTTATGACGGCGTCAGTTGTCGAGGTAGGTGCGCAGGCGCTTGCGCCAGCCGGGAAGCCAGCGGTTCTCGTCGCGCGCGGGGGGGCTGTTGGCCACGCGACGGGTGAGCGCCTCGTCGGCGGCCGCGGCGAAGGCTTTGACGGAGGGTTGTCCCGGCGCCGCGTCCGCCATCCCCTGGAGAACTTGGAGCAGGCCCCAGCCCGCGCCGTTATAGCGCTCGGAGGGGTTGATGCCCTCGCCCTTGAAGTTCACGTAATCCATCAGCGCGTAGACGCCGTTGGGCACGGAGGCGACGCGGTCGAAGCGGGCCTGAAGCGCGGGCCTCTCGGCGGCCGGCGCGGCGGCGAGGATCTTCTCGAGCGCGCCCTCGAGGCGGTCGGCCGCGTAGCGGGCCTGGACGCCGATCGTCCCGGCGAGCAGGCTGCGCAGCTCGTTCATGCGGGCGCCGCGGAAGTCGGCGAAGAAGGCGTCCCGGTCGGACCAGGGGCAGGTCGGCCGGCCCGAGAGCCAGGCGGGCAAGGTCCTTCCCGAGGCGCCGATGGCGTCGAGCAGGCCGGGAAAGCTCTCCGTGAACGGGCCGGGCTCGCCGGCCTTGTACCAGATGAAATGGCCGATGCCCAGCGAGGCGAAGTTCTCGCCCTTGTTCCAATGCGTGAGCCCGTCGATGGTCGCGCCGCTCTCGTTCTTCCAGATCTTGCGGCCGACCGCCTCCGCTTCCGCGTCGCTCAGGCGGATTCCGGCGTGGGCGCATGACGCGGCGGCGAACAGCGCGGCGCAGAGCAGGGCTCGGTTCATGAGCCCATTTTAGCACGGCGCGCGCGTCACGGGCGGGTTTATCCGTGGCGCGGCGAGCGCGTCGATCCCTTCGTGAAAGCGCCAGCCGGCGACGAAGGCGCCGGCCGTGACGACGTGCCAGGTCGCGTGCAGCTGGAGCCAATGATCGTCGGGACGGCAGGCGAAATCCGCGTGGTCGAGATGCCAGCACGCATACGCGGCGATCAGCAGGAACTGCATCAGCCAGAACGAGGCATAGGAGGGAGCGTCGCGCTTGACGAGCATGAGGCGGATCTCCAGGGCGGCGAGGGCCAGCGCTTGGACGATCATGATCGTCTGGATGCCCCAGCCCAGGGCGCGGAAGGCGAACAGCGCGGCGAGGCTCGAGGCGAACAGGGCGCCCCAGAAGCGCAGCGCCTGGGTCTCATGAAGGAAGCCCGCGCGCTTGAGGCCGCGGGCGAGCGCCCAGCCCATGAGGAGGAACATCCCCGCGTAGTCGCAGACCTGGCCCGCGAAGGTGTAGGACGCGTGGAAGGCGAAGGAGGTGACGCCGACCGCGATCGAGACCGGCCCGAGGCCTCCGGCCGACAGCGCGCGCCGCGTCGAAGCGCGGTTGATGATCCACAGCCCGACGCCGATGTAGGCCAGGTTCGACCAGGTGTTCGCCGGGGCGGTGATCCAGCCGCCGAGGTTGGCCTCGCAATGCTTGATGTCGGGCAGGGCCCACCCGCTCCACGGGGAGCCGGCGGGCAGGGGCGGCACGAGGCGCGGGTCCACGCCGACACTGTACCGAAAAAAAAGGCGCCTAGGACAGGGGGCCCGGTTCGCCGTAGGCCCCTTGGCGGGCCGATTTGGACCCCGCGGCCCACAGGGAAAAGGGGGTCATCTTGGTAGGATTGAAGCATGATCAAACCCATTCTCGCCGTGATCGCCGCCGCGCTCCTCTCCGTCGCCGCCTCCGCCCAGGTCGGATCGTGGGAGAAGCTCGAAGGGCAGCACAGCCGGATCGCGGAGCGCCGCGCGGTCGCCGTGACCGATTCGGCCGCGTGGGAAAAGGTCTGGAAAGAGCACGACGCCAGCGCGCCCGTTCCGGCCGTGGACTTTTCGAAGGAAAGCGTCGTCGCGGTGTTCCTCGGCGAGACGCAGAACGGCGGCGTGAAGATCGAGATCGTCGTCCAGAACGACATGATCGACTCGAACCGCCTCAACGTCTTTTATAAGGAAGTCCGCCCCGCCTCCAAGCCTTTCGCGGCCGCGGTGATGTGCCGGCCTTTCGCGATGGTCAAGGTGCGCAAGGCCGCCACCGTCGCCTTCGAAGCGAACGGCACGATGTCCATTCCCGAGAAGACGAAGGCTCCGAAGAACCCGCGCGACGACTCCAAGGTCCGCGCCCTGCTCGAAGCCCTGCCGTCGTTCGACGGCCGCTGATCTAGGCCGCTGGGCCCTGGGGGCCGTAGGCCCCCTGACCCCTCGACAATAACGGGTTCCGGGCCTATACTCCCATTGTGAAGCGACCCCTCGCCTCCGCGCTCGCCGTCATTGTCATCCTGCTCTCCCCGGGAGCGCCCGCCTATCAGGCGTTCGCGCAGACGGTGGGCCAGAGCGGCGCGGCGACGGGCGCCAGCGGCGACGCCGCGAGCTCGGTCAATTCCGGCGCCGGCGCCGCCGGCCTCGCCGCGCCCCTCGTCCTGCCCGTTCAGTCCCTGGGCCTCAACGCCGGTCTCGGTCCCGTCGGCGCCGCGCCGGCGCTCATGCCGGCGGCCAATCCCGCGCTCGCGCTCTCCCTGACGCCGGCGACGATCGCCAACGCGGCGCCCGCCGCCGCGCTCGCCGCGCCGGCGGCTCTGAGTGGAACGCGGCTCGCTCCCGCCGCCATCCCGGGAAAGACGGCCGCGGCTCTCGTTCCCGCCGCGCTGGCGCCCGCCGCGAAGACCGGCGCCCCGGGCGGTCAGTCCGCGGCGTCGAAGCAGGTCGCCGCGCTGTCGGCCGCGGCGAAGCCGGTTTTGGAAGGCGTCAAGAACGGCGACGCGACGCTCGCGCTGAACGGGGTCTACGAGAACGGCGCTTCGCGCGGCGAGCTCGGCTCCGTCGCGGGCCGCGCCGGTCCCGCGGCCCTTCGCTCGGGGCTTAAGCGCTTCGCGCCCTCGACCGAATCCACCGTCGCCGAGGTCCCGGCGGCCGCCGCTCCCGTCGCCAAACCCGGCCTGTGGCAGCGCGTCAAATCCACGTTCGATCTCTCCGAGTTCAACAAGAGCGAGAAATCCTACATCGCGGGCCAGGCGGTTTTCCTCCTCGCGATCTCCGTGTACCTCGCGTCCCTGCCGCTGCTCGTCAGCGCGCTCACCGGCGACGCGGCGATGACCGGCGTGGCGCGCATGGTCCACTACTGGGTGTTCGGCGGCGCCTCGCTGTTCGCCGGCGCGGTCGTCAGCAAGACCCCGATGAAGCGCATCCTCGTCGGCGCGGCCGGCGGGCGGGCCCTGCTGTTCGGCTCGATCGGCGTCCTGGCCTTGTTCGGCGGCCTGCCCTGGGCCGCCTTCCTCGTGCTCGTCGGCGTGAACTCCCTCATCGTCGCGCACAACCATCTCGTCGACATCGACACCGGCGGCGCGGCCAAGATCTTCAAGGGCGCCGACCAGAAGTCCACCGACCACAAGATCGAGAAGGCCGGCTACATCTACGACTTCATCTACTACGGGATGATGCTGGTCGTGCCCGCGCTGATCGGCCTGCCGATGGACTGGATCGACGCGCGCTTTGGCGCCGGCATCGGCGCGGGGGCGGGCTTCGCCGTGTTCGCGGCCCTGATGGGCGTCGTTTCCTATATATACGCGACCAAAGTGAGCACGGTCGGCGACATGGCCTCGGCCCCGTGGGACGGCTTTAAGAATTACATCGGGCGCCTGATCGGCGCGCTGAAGACCTTCGGGCGCATCCTGTTGGACGTGCCGCGCCGCAATTGGGCGACGGCCAAGATCATCATCGGCAACAAGGCCATCCTCGCGCGCTCGGCGATGGCGACGATGGAGAACTTCGTCGAGGACGCGCTCTTCGCCGTGGTCCTGCCGACCTTCGCCATCGATATTTTAAAGGTCGGCGCCTTCGGCAACGGGCTGCTGCTGTCCGCGATCACCGCCGGCGGCCTCGTCGCCTCGATGTTCCTGATGAAGCGCATCCAGGCTCTTCAGAAGAAGCACGGCACCTACAAGGTGCTGGCCGGCCTGACCGCGATCGCCGCGCTCGCTTTCGTGCCCTCGATCGGGCTGTGGCTCGTGCCGTCGCTCGCCCTCGCGATCCCGGCCGTGTTCATGATGAAGCTGATGCTCCAGCCGCTGCGCTCGCGCATGCGCGCCCTGCTGCAGACCGAGATCAAGAACGACCCGAAGGCGGCGCCCCACGCCGACGACATCTACAGCCTGATGACCTTCGTCGAGGTGATGGCCGCCGGCGCGGGCGGCCTCGCGTTCGCGTGGCTGTTCCATCACTCGATGCCCGGCACGGCGCTCGCGCTGACCTTGGGCGCGCTCGCGCCGATGAAGATCATCACGCTCACTTTGTTCGCGATGGGCTTCGTCTATCTCGGCGGCCTGCGCTGGGTCAAGCAGCAGCTCAGCAAACCGACGCAGACCGTTCACAAGTCGCCCGAGGGCAACGAGGCGAA
>JAHFCD010000572.1 GCA_023249695.1 Elusimicrobiota bacterium | reverse complement strand
CAGCGACATCGCGGCGTACGAGCGTCCGTGAAACGAGCTGTGGAACGACACGATCGCGGCGCGCTTCGTGTGATGGCGCGCGAGCTTGACCGCGCCCTCGATGGCCTCGGTGCCGGAGTTCGACAGGAAGGTGCGCCACTTGCCGCCGCCGGGCGCGCTCTTCGCCAGCGCCTCGCAGAGGTCGCTGAAGCCCTGGTAGTAGAAGTCGGTGCCGCAGATGTGGAGGAACTTCTCGGCCGCCTCGACCACGGCTTTCGTGACGACGGGATGCTGGTAGCCGGTCGAGCTGACCGCGATGCCCGCCATCCAGTCGATGAAGCGGTTGCCGTCGACGTCCGTCACCATCGCGCCCTTGCCGCCGGCGATGACGAGGGGATATTCCTTGATGTACGAGGGCGAGGAGAATTCCTTGTCCTTCGCGATGATCGCCTTCGCCTTCGGCCCGGGAAGAGCGGTCGTGACGAGGGGGTAGTCTGCCTTCACCGGCGCGAGTTTCGTGGCCATGATCACTCCATGATGGTGCGCGACTGCTCGCGCATGAACTGCTGGACGTAGTAAGGGCCGCAGCCGCCCTTGCCCGAGGAGCCCGAGCCCTTCCAGCCGCAGAACGCCTGCACGCCGGGCCACGCGCCGGTGGTCGCGCCCGAGGGCCGGTTCGCGTAGCAGACGCCGGACTCCACCTCGTCGAAGAATTTCTGGATTTCGTCCTTGCTCGCGGTGAAGATGCCGGCGGTGAGCCCGTACTCGGCGCGATTCGACTCCGTGATGGCTTGTTCGATCGAATCGACCTTGCCGACGGCCAGAACCGGCACGAAGAGCTCGCGCATGAAGATCTCATGGTCGAGCGGCAGCTCCACGATCGTCGGCGCGACGAAATGCCCCTGGTCGAACACGCCGCCCTTGAGCCGCTCGCCGCCGAGGAGGACCTTCCCTCCCTTTTTGGCGGACTCGATCGCGCCGTCGAAGGTTTTCACCGCCCGCGCGTTGACGACGGGGCCGAAGTAGACGTCCTTCTCGGACGGATCGCCGCACTTGAGCGCCGAGGTCTTCTCGATGAGCTTGGCGACGAAGGCGTCGTAGGCCTTCTCGTGGACGTAGACGCGCGAGCAGGCGGAGCATTTCTGCCCCTGGAGGCCGAACGCGGATTTCATGACGCCCGTCGCGGCGTCCTCGAGGTTCGCGGTCTCGGAGACGTAGGTCGGGTTCTTGCCGCCGAGCTCCATCAAGGCGGGCTTGGGGAAGGCGGAGGAGAACTCCTTCATCATGCGCATGCCGACTTCCTTCGAGCCGGTGAAGACGATGCCGTCGACGGCGGGGTTCTTCCAGAGCGCGTCGCCGATGGCGGCGCCGGTGCCGGTGATGAAGTGGAAGCAGCCCGCGGGCACGCCCGCGTCGCGGTAGCACTCATACAGCATGAGCCCGGTCCAGGGCGCGTCCTGCGCGGGCTTGTAGACGACGGCGTTGCCGGCGAGGAGGGCCGCCGAGGACATGCCGGTCGACAGCGCCATCGGGAAGTTGAACGGGGCGATGCAGACGAACACGCCGTACGGACGCAGGACCGAGCGCGTGTTCTCGTTGGGGAGCAGCTTCGCGAGCGGCTTGACGAAGCCGTCGGCGCTCTCGACCTGCTGCGCGTAATAATCGATCAGGTCCGCGGACTCCTCGGCGTCGCCCATCGCCTCCATGCGGCTCTTCCCGACCTCGAGGCTCATGACGGCGCCGATCTCGTACTTGCGCTCGCGGATGAGGGCGGCCGCCTTGCGCAGGATCTCGACGCGCGATCTCCAGGGCAGCGCGCCCCACGCCTTCTGAGCGGCCTTCGCCTCGCGGCAGGCCCGGTCGACGTGCTCCGCCGTCGCGGCGGCGAAGCGGCCGAGGAGCGAGCCGTTGATCGGGGAAAAATCGGACAGCGGCTCGGAGGAGGACTCGACGGCTTTGCCCGAGATCCACAGCGGATGGGACCTGCCGGCCTTGGCCCGGACCGCGGCCAGGGCCGCGTCGAAGTCCTTGTGGAACTGCGTGAGGTCCATGTTCGCGGAGGTGTAGGTGATCTTGAAGGGGGCGGCGCTAGCGGTGGACATTCGTCTTCTCCAGGGTTCTCTCGAGC
>JAHFCD010000571.1 GCA_023249695.1 Elusimicrobiota bacterium | reverse complement strand
GGCGCGCAGCGCGAATCCGCCCGCGAGGCACCCCGCCGCGGCCGCGACCTGCTGCCAGCCCCCCTGCGCGCCGAGCCAGACGGTCGCGCCGATCCCGGCGAGCGGGACCGCGGCGCCTAGAACCGCGCGGCCGGGGCTCTTGGCCCGCCGGGCGCGCCGCTTAAGGACGACCGCGCACGTCGACAAGAACTGGGCGCCGATGACGACGTTCGAGAAATCCACCAGCCCGTTGAAATCGAGCAGCAGCGCCGCGCAGAAAGCGATGGCCGTCGACCACAGGATCGACGCCGACGGCGTGCCGAAGCGGGGATGGACCGCCGCGAGGGCCTTGGGCAGGTGGCCTTCCTCGGCCAAGGCCACGAGGTAGCGGGGCCCCCCCAGCGCCGAGCCGGCCACGTAGCCGGTCATCGAGATCACCGCGCCCGCGGTGATCAAGCCGGCGCCCCAGGGCCCCATCAGGGCCGACGCGGCGTCGGCCAGCGGGCGCTCCGAGGAAGCAAGCCCCGGAACCAGCGAGAGCGCCGCGATCTGCACGAGGATGTAGAGGACCGCCGAGCCGGCCAAGGACGCCAGGACGGCGAACGGGACGTCGCGCTTGGGGTCGCGGGCCTCGCCCGCGGGGACCGGGACGGTCTCGAAGCCCTGATAGGCGAAATAAGCGAGGAAGCAGGCCGCGCCGAGAGGGCGCCACCCCGCCGGCGGGAGCTCCGGGCGCCAGGAGGGCAGCGCGTGCAGCCCGGCCAAGGCGATCAGCGCGACCGGGACGAGCTTCGCGACCGTGAAGAAATCGGTGGTCCACGCGCCGAGCCTCACGCCGCGCCAGTTCAAGGCGCCGAAGGCGGCGATTGCGGCGCAGGCCAGGAGCTTCCCGAGCTCCGGGCGTCCCGCCGCCCCGGGAAGGTAGGCGGCGATCCCGTTGGCGACGGCGGCCCAGCTCACGATCATCGTGATCCAGCACAGCCAGCCGATCGCAAAGCCCCAGTCCGGCCCGAACTCGGCGTGAGCGTACAGGGCCGGCCCGCCCGCCCGGTCGTGTTCCGAGGAAGCCTCCGCGAAGCACAGCGCCACGGGCGCCAGCAGCAGCGCCGTCAGCGCGTAGGCCGCGGGCGAGGCCGAGCCCAGGTGTCCCGCCAGGCGCCCGGGAAACAAAAAAATGCTCGAGCCGACCACGGCGTTGACGCCGAGGCAGAGGAGGTCGAAGCGCGACAGCTCGCGGCGCGAGCGAGGATTCGTCACGGCTTGGCGCCCGGCGCGAGAAGGATCTTCGTGCCGACGAAGCTCTGCGCGTACAGGCGGGCCGCGACGGCCCGCGGCAGGGACAGGCACAGGTGCGGGAAGGCGTCGTGCTCCAGCTCTTTGAGCGGCGGGCCGTGGATCACGAGCCCCTCCTTGGTGAACAGCACGAACTCGCCGAGCGCGCTCGCGCGCATCGAGGTGCCGACCTGCGGCGGCTCCCATTGGAGCTGGCCGCCGACCTGCTCGGACTTCGGCCGCTCGGTGCTGGCGAAGCGCTCCTTGGTGACGATCGTCGCGGCACGGGGCAGCGAGCGCGTCTCGTCGCCGACCCGGCGCGGCCGGGCGCCGTCGAGGCCGAGGCTCTCGGCGACCTGATCGCCGCGCACGAGGTGGAGCTTGTCGGCCTCCTCGTCGAGGCGGACCCAGAGGCTCATGATCTCGAGCTGCTTCTCCAGCAGCCGCTTTTCCTCGGAGAGCGCCAGCCCCCCCTCGAAGAGGGCCTTGCGGGAGCGCGACAGGGTGGCGGCGCTCGCCTTGGCGCGCGCGAAATCGCGCGAGACGAGATCGCTGAGCGCCTGTCTTTCGGCCAGGTCCAGATCGAGATCCTCGCGCGCGACCGACAGCGCCGTGCGCTCCCCGGCGGCGATCGCCGCGGAATGCGACACCCAGCGGCCCATCAGCCACAGGCCCGCGAGCAGCGCGCCGCCCGCGGCGGCCAAGCCGACGGCGCCGACGCGGCGGTCGAGGGCGCGCAGGCGGCTTTCCAGGGCCTCGCTCATTCGAAGATGAACACTCTCGTGCCGTTGGGGACGGCGGCGTACAGCTTCTCGAGATCGGCCGCGCCGACGCGCACGCAGCCGTGGGAGGCCGG
>JAHFCD010000570.1 GCA_023249695.1 Elusimicrobiota bacterium | reverse complement strand
ACAGGAGGGATAATACCATGGGTCCGAAGACTCCTTGCGGGTGCTAACCCGTTCAATCCGCCGCTCTCCGCCCGTTCGGGCGGAGGGCGGCGGCTCACTTTTCTCCGTCGTTCCGACATGAAATCCACTCTCCCCCGTCTCCTCGTCGTTCTCGCGGCCTCGCTCGCGCTGTCGGCGTGCGGCGCCGGCGACGGCACCGGCTTCGCGGCCGACTTCTCGCTGACGTCGCGGGACGGCAAGACCGTCACGCTCTCCGCCCAGAAAGGCCGAGTGGTTCTGCTGAACTTTTGGGCCACGTGGTGCGATTCCTGCAAAGAGGAGCTTCCCGCCCTGCAGGCGCTGAAAAGCTCCCGCCTGGGCGAGCGCTTCGAGCTGCTCACGGTCAACGTCGACGACGATCCCCCGAAGACCGTCCCCGCCTTCGCCGCGACCTACGGCCTGAAGTTCCCCATCCTCTACGTCGACCGAAAGACCATGGACGCCTACGCGGTGCGCATGCTCCCGACCACCTTCCTGATCGGCCCCGACGGGAGCATCGTCCGGCGCTATGTGGGCCCGCTGGACGCGCACGCCGTGGAAAATGATATTCTCAGCCTTCTGAACAGGAGACCCTCATGAACCGAATCGCCGCCGCCGCGCTCTGCGCGCTGATCGCCTCCCCGTCCCTCGCCGCGATCAGCCGCGACGAGCTGAAAAAAGCTCTCGACGCGAACCCGGACCTGGTCCTCGAAGCCCTGAAGAAGGCCGACAAAGCGGCCTTCTTCGAGACCGTCGTCGACGCCCAGAAGGACTATCAAGAGAAGAAGGAACGGGAGGCCGAGGAGCAGCAGAAGCAGGAGCTCGAGCAGGCCTTCAAGAACCCGATGAAGGCCGCCATCGACGATAAAACGCGCATCCGCGGCGACAAGAACGCCCCGATCACCATCGTCGAGTACTCCGATTTCGAATGCCCCTACTGCGCCCGCGGCTACAAGGCCATCGAGGCCGTCCGCCAGAAGTACGGGGCCAAGCTGCGCTTCGTCTACAAGAACATGCCCCTCGTCGCGATCCATCACCTGGCGATGCCCGCCGCCCAGTGGTTCGAGGCCGTCGCGCTCCAGAACCCGGACAAGGCCTGGATCTTCCACGACAAGATGTTCCAGAACCAGGACAAGCTGGGGGACGACTTCTTCCGCAAGACGGTCAAGGATCTCGGCCTGGACGTCAAGAAAGCGGAGGCCGATCGGAACAGCGACGCCGTGAAGGCGAAGATCGAGGCCGACGTCAGGGAAGCCCGCGAGTTCAAGTTCACCGGCACGCCGGGCTTCCTCATCAACGGCGTCCCGCTGCGCGGCGCCTACCCGCCCGAGGAGTTCGACAAGATCATCGCGCGCCTGGGCGTCTAAGACCCCGGCCCGAAACGGAAGGCCCGCCGCGCGGCGGGCCTTCTTTTTTTGCCCGCGTCCTTATTGATATTGCATCTCAATAAGGTTCTGTGCTAAATTCTTCTTGTTGAAATCGAATCTCAATAAGAAGCTGACGCGATCCTTCCTGCTCGCCGCCGCGCTCGGCGCGGCCCCGGCGCTCGCCGCCGGGAGCGGAGCGTCCCGCGTGCGCTGGCTGATGGGCACGTTCTGCTCGATTGAGGCCCGCGGCGACGGCGCCGGACCGGCCGTCGCGGCCGCGTTCGACGAGATCGACCGCTGGGATCGGGTGCTGAGCCTCTATAAAAAGGAAAGCGAGCTCAACGCGCTGAACGCCTCGGCCGGCAAGGGTCCCTTCCGCGCCTCGCCCGAGCTCTACGCCGCCACGGAGGCCGCCCTGCGCCTGGCCCGCGAGACGGGCGGGGCCTTCGATCCCACGATCCTGCCGGTCCTGCGCCGGGGCGCCGAGGCTCTCCCCCTCGTGGGGTGGAGCAAGGTCCGGCTCGACCCCGCCGCGCGCACCATCGAACTGCCCGAGCCCGGCATGGGGCTCGATTTCGGCGGCATCGGCAAGGGCTGGGCGCTCGACCGGGCGGCGGAGGTCCTGCGCGGCCGCGGCGTCGCCGGCGCCTTCGTCAATTTCGGCGGGCAGATCCTCGCGCTGGGCGCGCCGGACGGCGGCGGCGCCTGGTCCGTCGTCCTGCCC
>JAHFCD010000569.1 GCA_023249695.1 Elusimicrobiota bacterium | reverse complement strand
GGATCGGGGCATCCCCTTTATTTTAAGGGGTTATCCGTAAATGCGCCTGTGGCTTTAGACCCGGCCGGCGCGGGTCTTTTGGACCAGTTTGATTTAGAAGCCCGCGGTTTCGCGGACGAAGTACGGGCGCATGTCCTTGAGGTCGTAGTAGATGCGCACGAGGATCTCGGCCAGGAGGCCGATGAGCACCATCTGGAAGCCGATGAGCAGGCAGAAGATGGCGACCTGGAAGAGGGGCTGGTCCTTCACGAAGATGCCGAGGTAGAACTTCTTGTACAGCGTGTCGATCATGAACGCCACGCCCAGAACGCCCATGCCGACCCCCCCGCCGCCGAACAGATAGATCGGCTTGCCGAGGAACTGGTCCATGAACTTGACCGTCATCAGGTCGAGCAGGACCTTGAACGTGCGCGAGATTCCGTACTTCGAGACGCCCGCCGTGCGAGCGCGATGGTTGACGGGCACCTCGGCCACGCGCGCGCCCAGGAAGCCCGCCAGTGCCGGCACGAAGCGGTGCATCTCGCCGTAGAGGCGCAGCGGCTTCAGGAACTCGGACTTGTAGAGCTTGAGCGTGCAGCCGTAGTCATGAAGGTGCACGCCCGTGACCTTCGAGATCATGCCGTTGGCGATCATCGACGGCAGCTTGCGGTCGAGAAACCGGTCCTGGCGGTCCTTGCGCCAGCCGCTCACGCAGTCGTAGCCCTCGTTGAGCTTGGCGATCAGCTTGGGGACGTCGCGCGCGTCGTTCTGCCTATCCGCGTCGAGGCAGACGATCAGCTCGCCGGAGGCGTGCTGGATGCCCGCCAGCATCGCGGCGGTTTGGCCCGCGTTGCGCGCGAAGCGGACCGTCTTGAAGCCGGGATATTTTTTGACGAGCTTCTGAATCTCCTCGAACGAGCGGTCCTTGGAGCCGTCGTCGACGAGGATGACTTCGTAGGGCTTGCCGAGGGCATCGAGCGCGGCGGAGACCTCTTCCCCGAGCGCGGCGAGGTTCTCTTCTTCGTTGTAAACCGGGATCAGGGCCGACAGGTAGGGCTTGCCGCTCACGAGATTTACGCGGCGACGGGCGTCGCGTCCATGTTCTTGACGATCGCCAGGCCGAACTCGGAGCACTTGATTTTCGTGGCGCCGGGCATCTGGCGCTCGAAGTCGTAGGTCACGGTCTTCGCGGCGATGGTCGCCTCGAGGCCCTTGATGATCAGGTCCGCGGCCTCCTGCCAGCCCAGGTGCTCGAGCATCATGACGCCGGAGAGGATGAGCGAGCCGGGGTTGACCATGTCCTTGCCCGTGTACTTCGGGGCGGTGCCGTGCGTAGCCTCGAAGATGGCCACGCCGTCGCCGATGTTCGCGCCGGGTCCGATGCCGAGGCCGCCGACCTGCGCGACGGCCGCGTCGGAGATGTAGTCGCCGTTGAGGTTGGGCGTGGCGAGGACGCTGTACTCGTCCGGGCGCAGCAGCAGCTGCTGGAAGGTCTGGTCGGCGATGCGATCCTTAATAAGGACCTTGCCCGCCGGCATCTTGCCGTCGAGGTCGTCCCACAGCTCGGCCTCGGTCACGATCTGGTCGCGGAACTCGGCCTTGGCGACCTCGTAGCCCCAGTCGCGGAAGGCGCCTTCGGTGAACTTCTGGATGTTCCCCTTGTGGACCATGGTGACGGAGGGTCTATGATGGGAAATTGCGTAAGCAATCGCCATGCGGACGAGGCGCTGGGAGCCGGTCTTCGACATCGGCTTGATGCCGATGCCGGAGTCGGCGAACGGGATCTTCGCGCCCATCTCCTTGGTCAGGAAGTCGTAGACCTTCTTGCATTCGGGCGTGCCCTGCTGGTACTCGATGCCGGCGTAGATGTCCTCGGTGTTCTCGCGGAAAAGGACGATGTCGAGCTTCTCCGGGTTCTTGACGGGGCAAGGGACGCCTTTGAACCAACGCACGGGGCGCACGCAGGCGTAGAGATCGAGCTTCTGGCGCAGCGCGACGTTGACGGAGCGGAAGCGCGGCGTGATCCACTCGGATTTGCACTTCGGGCAGGACGCCGGGCGGTCCATGAGCTCGGCCGCGCAGTCGAGGCAAACGAACTTGAACGAGCCGGCCGGGGTGGTCAGCGGTCCCTTC
>JAHFCD010000089.1 GCA_023249695.1 Elusimicrobiota bacterium | reverse complement strand
TCACGACATGTCCCCGGCCGAAATCTGGAAGTCCTACATCCTCTACATCGGCGCCGGCGCCGTCGCCACCGGCGGCATCATCTCGCTGTTCCAGGCCCTGCCCACGATCTTCACCTCGCTCAAGTCGGGCATCGCCGACATCCTCGCGGGCGGCACGGCCAAGTCCACCGGCCCGAAGCTGCGCACCGACGAGGACATGCCGAACTCCGTCGTCGTCATCGGCAGCCTGCTCCTCGTGCTCGCGATCGCGGCGGCCCCGGGCCTCGGCCTCGGCTTCGGCGTGAAGGGCATCATCGGCGCGATCCTGATCGTGCTGTTCGGCTTCCTGTTCGTCACGGTCTCCTCGCGCCTGACCGGCGAGATCGGCTCGTCCTCGAACCCGATCTCGGGCATGACGGTCGCCACGCTCCTGCTGACCTGCCTGATCTTCGTGCTGCTCAGCCATTTCGATCCGAACGGCGGCTGGGTCGGCAAGGGCGCGCGCCTCACCGCGCTCTCGATCGCGGCCATCGTCTGCATCGCGGCCTCCAACGGCGGCACGACCTCGCAGGACCTCAAGACCGGCTACCTCGTCGGCGCAACGCCGCGCTATCAGCAGCTGGGCCTGCTCGTGGGCGCGCTGAGCTCGGCTTTGGTCATTGGCCTGACCTTGCTCCTACTGAACAACGCCAGCACGACCTACGCCAAGCGCAGCTTCCCCGGCATCACGGCCCCGGTCGCCGATCTCACGGTCCGCGAAGGCCTCAAGGGCTCGGACTCCGCGATCGACTCGGGAACCTACCGCGTCTGGCACGTCGGCGAAGGCGAAGTGGCGAATTTGCCGCAGGGCAAATATCTCGTCGACGAATTGGGGGAGGTGAAGTACCTCGTCGACCCCGGCATCAACGGCGTCGAGACCACGCGCCTCGACGGCACGAAGGTGCTCAAGTACAACGCCCCGAAGGCCCGCCTGATGTCCCTGATCATCGACGGCATCCTGACCAGCAAGCTCCCGTGGGGCCTGGTCCTGCTCGGCGTCGGCATCGCGCTCGTGCTCGAGCTGTGCCAGGTGCCGTCCTTGCCTTTCGCGGTCGGCGTGTACCTTCCGCTGTCGTCCTCGACGCCGATCTTCGTCGGCGGCCTGATGCGCTGGGTCGCGGACCGCTGGACCAAGAAGACCGAGGCCGAGTCGGACATGAGCCCCGGCGTCCTGTTCTCCTCCGGCTACATCGCCGGCGGCGCGATCGCGGGCATCATCGTCGCCATCCTGACGATGAGCCCCAAGATCTCGGCGCACCTGGACATGAGCGAAAAGCTCAGCGCCATCGCGGGCAGCGACCTGACCTCGGTCGTCGCCTTCGGCGTGCTTACGGTTCTTCTCCTGCTGGTGGGCGGGGAGAAGTGGCTCGCCGACGAGAAGAAGCGCGCCTGACCACGTACGCATTCTGGGGCATGCTGTAATGTCTGGTCTTATTCTGGCCCTGCTCCTTTCGACTCCCGCCTCCGCCATCACGGCTTTTTAGCGCGAGCTCCAGGCCAAAAGTGCTGGTTGGGAATTCTACTTATTAACATCGAATAGTCTTTTATTTATATGTATTTTTAATATACCTATTCCGTAGCGATTGAATAAATAGTGCTAGATTGATTCCGTTCAAGACCATCCTCCAAAATTCGGGCGAAATTGACTAGAATACGCCTGTGCCGCGACTCACGCTCGCCGTCCTCCTAGCCCTCTCGATCGGCGTTCCCGCCCACGCCTCCAGCGACCCCACGGTCCTCGACTACGCGCTCGCCGCCGACGTGGACACGCTCGATCCGCACTGGGGCTACGACGCGGTCTCGCTGTTCGTCGTCGACCAGGTCTACGAGACTTTGATCGACTTCAAGGGCGAGTCGCTGGACGAATTCGAGCCCCGCCTTGCGACCGTCGTCCCGTCTCTGCAGAACGGCTTCCTCTCGAAGGACGGCCTCAACTACGCCTTCCCGCTGCGCCTCGGCGCGAAGTTCCACGACGGCTCGACGCTGTCGGCCGCGGACGTGAAGTACTCGCTGATGCGCTTCCTGCTGCTCGACCGGGAGGGGGGGCCGTCGAACCTCCTGCTCGAGGGCCTGCTCGGCGTGCGCGGCACCGGCGACCTGCCGCCCGACCAGATCTTCGACCTGGCCGACAAGGCCATCTCGACCGAGGGCGGCTCCGTGGTCCTGCGGCTCAAGAAGCCGTTCGCGCCGCTGCTCGGCATCCTCGCCAACTTCGGCCACGTCGTGTCGAAGGGCTACGTCGAGGCCAACGGAGGCTGGGACGGCCGCAAGGCGACCTGGCTCAAGCACCGCAATCCCGCGAAGGAAAGCGCGGCCCTCTATGCCCGCATGAACGGCACCGGCCCGTTCCAGCTCGCGAGCTGGGACCGGGCGGCGAAGAAGATCTCCCTCGTGAGAAACGAGAGCTACTGGCGCAAGCCCGCGGCGCTGGCGCGCGTCAACCTCAGCGCGGTCGCGGAGTCGCGCGAGCGCCGGCGGCGCCTCGAGGCGGGGGAGATCGACGTCGCGTTCGTCGAGCGCCGCTATCTGGATCAGTTCGAGGGCCTGCCCGGCGTAATCGTCGCCGACGGCCTGCCGGCGCTCGAGGCGCAGAACGCGATCCTGTTCAATTTCAAGACCGAGACGAAGAATAATCCCTGGCTCGGCAGCGGCCGCCTCGGCGACGGCGTGCCGCCGGACTTCTTCGCGGACGTGGAAACGCGGAAGGCCTTCGCGTTCGCCTTCGACTACGACGCTTTCATTAAGGAAGGCTACCGCAGCAAGGCCATCCAGGCGCACGGGCCGATCCCGGCGGTGCTGTTCGGCTACAACCCGAAGCAGAAGCCGTGGCCGTTCTCGCCCTACCAGGCCGAGGGCGCGTTCAAGCGCGCCGACAACGGCCGGGTGTGGGAGCACGGCTTCGCCCTGTCGATGGCCTACACCGAGGGCAACGCCGAGCGCCGCATCGCGTGCCGGCTGCTGAAGGAAGGCGTCGAGAAGGTCAATCCGAAGTTCCACGTGGACTGCAGGGCGCTTCCCGAATCAAAACTTCTTGACGAGCTTCGCGCCCGCCGCCTGCCGGCGTTCGTGTACCGCTGGATTCTCGACTACCCGGACCCGCATAACGCCGTCGAGCCGTTCCTGCACTCGAACGGCTACTTCGCGTCCATGCTCGGCTACGCGAACCCGCGGGCCGACGCGATGATCGAGCAGGCCGCGGCCGAGATCGATCCGGCCAAGCGCAAGGCCCTGTATTTCGAGCTGCAGGCGCTCGCGATCTACGACGCCCCCGCGATCTTCACCGCCGACAGCTACAACATCGTCGTCCGGCGGGCCAAGGTCCAAGGCTGGCTCTATCACCCGATTCAACCCTACGGAACATTGTACGAGGTCACGAAAACCCCATGAGAACCCTTTCCGCCGCCCTGTCGCTTCTGCTCGCGCTGTCTCCGGCCGGCTTCGCCGCGGAGGCGGTCAAGAATCCCGACACGTTCGTGTACGCGACGATCGGCGACCCCGACAGCCTGGATCCGGCGTGGTCCTACGATTCCGCCAGCCACGCGATCATCGACAACGTGTACGAGTATCTCCTGACGTTCTCCGGAGGCGGGGTCAAGGTCAAGGACCTCAAGCCGATGCTCTCGACCTCGGTCCCGTCGCGCGCCAACGGCGGCATCTCGGCCGACGGCCTGACCTACCGCTTCCCGATCCGCAAGGGCGTCAAGTTCCACGACGGCGCCCCGCTGACCCCGGAGGACGCGCGCTACTCCGTGCTGCGCTTCATGCTCTTCGACCGCGACGGCGGCCCCTCGTCGCTTCTGCTCGAGCCGATCCTCGCCGTCACCGGAACGCGCAAGGACGGGAAAACGATTCTCGGCCTGGGCGAGGCGGCGATGAAGGCCGTGACCGTGGACGGCGACGCGCTCGTCGTCAAGCTCGCGAAGCCGTTCGCGCCGTTCCTGACGATCCTCGCGACCTACGGCTCGATCGTCGAGAAGAAATGGTGCGCGGAGCATGGCCAGTGGAACGGCGAGCTCTCGACCTGGGAGAAGTTCAACAACCCGAAGCTCGCCGATTCGATCCCGAACACCTTGGCCAACGGGACCGGCGCGTTCCGCCTCGAGCGCTTCGAGCGCACGACCAAGCAGGTCGTCCTCGAGCGCTTCGGCGGCTACTGGCGAGCGCCCGCGAAGCTCAAGACGGTCGTCATCAAGGTCGTCGACGAGTTCGCGACGCGCAAGCTGATGCTCCAGGCCGGCGACGCCGACTCCATCTACGGGCCCCAGATGTACTTCCCGCAGCTGCAGAACCTGCCCGGCGTCGAGGTCCTCGACAAGCAGCAGACGCTGGACGTCAGCCCGATCCTGTTCTTCTCGTTTCACATCAACGCGGTCGGCAACCAGAACGTCGGCTCGGGGAAGCTCGACGGCGAGGGCATTCCGCCCGACTTCTTCTCGGACAAGGACGTCCGGAAGGGCTTCGCGTACTCCGTCGACACCGACGCCTACGTGCGGGACATCCAGCGCGGCAAGGGCCGCACCGCGTCGAGCTTCCTGCCGCCGGGCATGCTCGGCTACCGCGGCGGGAAGGGGAAATACCATTTCGACGCGAAGCTGGCCGCCGAGCACTTCAAGAAGGCGTGGGCGGGGAAGGCCTGGGACAAGGGCTTCAAGGTCTCGATCGTCTACAACACCGGCTCGGCCCCCGCGCAGGCGATCTGCCAGATGCTCAAGAAGAACGTCGAGGCGCTGAACCCGAAGTTCCACGTCGACGTCCGCGTCCTGCAGTGGTCGACGTACCTCGAGCAGAGCCAGCAGAACAAGCTGCCGATGTTCACCGCCGCGTGGGCGGCCGACTATCCGGACCCGCACAACTTCGCCTTCCCGATGCTCCACTCGGCCGGCTATTACCCCGGCAAGCAGGGCTTCAAGAACAAGGAGATGGACGCCCTGATCGAGAAGGCGGTCCGCACGCTCGATGAAGGCGAGCGCGCGAAGCTGTACGCCCGCCTCCACGAGCTTTGGGACGACGAGGTGCCCAATATCCTGATCGCGGAGGACTACCGCTACCGCGCCCAGCGCAGCTGGGTCAAGGGCTACGCCCTTAATCCGATCTTCCCGGACTCGCCGTACAACAGCTATTACTACGATATATATAAGGCCCCGAAATGAGTGCTAGAATACGCGCCATGAGCCAATTCACCCTCCGCCTCAGACAGCTTCTCGTCGCGTCGCTCCTCCTCGGAAATCTGCCCGCGACGGCCCTCGCCGCGACCCCGGTCAAGAACCCGGACGCCTATACCTACCTCACGATCTCCGACTCCGACAGCCTCGATCCGGCCTATTCGTACGACACGGCCAGCCACATGATCATCCTGAACATCTACGAGCCCTTGTTCCAGTTCGACAAGTCCTCGACCGAGAAGCTGATCCCGCTCGCCGCCGCGCAAGTGCCCAGCCGCGAGAACGGCCTGATCTCCGCCGACGGCCGGACCTACACGATTCCGATCCGCAAGGGCGTCAAGTTCCACGACGGCACGCCGATGACGGCCGAGGACGCGAAGTGGTCCGTGCTGCGCTTCCTGCTCCTGGACCGCGCCGCCGGCCCCTCGTCGCTCCTGCTCGAGCCCCTGCTCGGCTACCCCTCGACGCGCGGCGACGACGGAAAGATCCTGCCGACCGTCTGGGCCGACGCGAACCGCGCGGTCAGCACGCAGGGAGACAAGCTCATCATCCGCCTGCCGCGGCCGTACGCCCCGATCATGACCATCCTCGCCTCCTGGTCGCCCATCCTGTCGAAGGACTGGGCCGTCAAGAACGGGGACTGGGACGGGACCGAGGCGACCTGGCAGAAGTACAACAACCCGAGCAAGGAGACCTCGCCGTTCTTCGAGCGCGCCAACGGCACGGGCCCGTTCAAGCTCGAGCGCTGGGACCGCAAGACGAAGGAGTTCATCCTGACGCGCAACGACCAGTACTGGCGCGCGCCGGCGAAGCTCAAGAACATCGTCATCAAGGGCGTCAACGAATTCGGCACGCGCAAGCTGATGCTGCAGGCCGGCGACGCGGACGCGATCTACGCCGACCGCCCGTTGCTGACCCAGCTCCAGGGCATCGCCGGCGTCAAGATCATCGACGACCTGCCGACGCTCGAGATGAACCCGGTGGTCTTCTTCACGTACAAGATCAACGCGGTCGGCAATTCGTTCCTGGGATCCGGGAAGCTCGACGGCAACGGCATCCCGGCCGACTTCTTCTCCGACAAGGACGTGCGCAAGGCCTTCGCCTACTCGTTCGACTACAAGGGCTTCATCAGCGACGTGATGCGCGGCAAAGGCACGCAGGCGACGGGCGCCATCCCGAAGAGCCTTCCCGGGCACAACCCGAACGGCCGCAAGTACTCGCTCGACAAGAAGAAGGCCGAGGAGCACTTCCGCAAGGCGTACGGAGGCAAGCTCTGGGAGCAGGGCTTCAAGTTCACGATGGCCTTCAACAGCGGCAACCTGCCGCGCCAGACGGTCTGCCAGATCCTGAAGCGCAACATCGAGGGGCTCAACCCCAAGTTCAAGATCGACGTGCGCGCCGTCGAGTGGCCGACGTTCCTGGACAACTACAAGTCCTCGAAGCTCCCGATCTTCGTCATGGGCTGGAACGCCGACTATCCGGACCCGCACAACTTCGCCTTCCCGCTCCTGCACTCGAAGGGGGACTACCCGACGACGCAGCGCTTCAAGGACCCGGAGTTCGACCGCCTCGTCGAGGAAGGCAACGCCGAGACGAACATCGCCAAGCGCAAGGTGATCTACGCGAAGCTCCAGGACCTCGCGTACGAGGAGGTGCCGCAGCTGTACGTGCTCGACGCAGTCCGGTATCGGACCCAGCGCGACTGGGTCAAGGGCTGGTTCCACAACCCGATCTTCCCCGACTCGCCGTACGGCGGCTACTTCTACACGCTCTCCAAGGAATAACGTGCTCAAGTTCTGCCTGAAGCGTCTCGCCTTCCTGCCGCTCGTCATGTTCGGCGTGACCTTCCTGCTGTTCTTCTGCCTGCAGTTCCTGTCGCCCGAGATGCGCGCGTCGCTGTACATCAAGGATCCGCGCCAGCTCTCCCAGCTCGACGCGGTCATCGAGAAGTACGGCCTGCGCAAGCCGATGCCGGTGCAGTACTGCATCTGGCTCAAGCAGGTCGTGCGCGGCGACCTCGGCTACTCGGAGACGGCGAAGATGCCCGTCGCCGAGGCGATCACGGCGTTCTTCCCGGCGACGTTCGAGCTGACCCTGCTGACCTTCTTCCCGATCCTGATCATCGGCGTGTTCTTCGGCGTGCTGTCGGCCGTGTACCGCGACCGGTTCATCGACCACGTCACGCGGTTCGTCGCGATCACCGGCTACTCCCTGCCGAGCTTCGTGCTGGGCCTCGTGCTCCTGATGGTGTTCTACGGGCGCCTGCACTGGTTCCCGCCGTCGCGCTACACGCTCGAGACGGACATGCTCGTGCACGCCGCGGCGTTCCGGCACTACACCGGCCTCCTGACCTTGGACTGCTTGTTGAACGGCGAAGCCGGCGCGTGCCTCGACGTGATCCGCCACATGGTCCTGCCCGCGGCCACTTTGCTGTACATCTCGGTGGCGCTGCTCCTGCGCATCACGCGCTCCTCGATGCTCGAGGAGATGTCGAA
>JAHFCD010000568.1 GCA_023249695.1 Elusimicrobiota bacterium | reverse complement strand
CAGGCGGCCGGGATGATCGCCAGCGAGACGCCGCGCAGAAAGGTGGACAGGATCAGCAAACGGCGGGAGCCGAGCCTGTCGCAGGGCCAGCCGCCCAGGAAGGTGCCGCCCATGTGCACGGCCGTCTCCGCCGAGGTGAAGAACGCCGCCCAGCCGAGCGAGCCGGTCAGATGGCTCATCAGCAGCGGTTGGGCCAGGTGGAGGGCGTTGTTGACGATCTGAGAGAGCAGGACCCCGCCGAGGAAGCCTCCGAGCGGCGCGCGGCGGACGCCGATCGCGGCCGAAGGCCGCGCGGCTTCGAGGGTCGCGCTCATCTCGCCCCCGCGAGCGCCGGCTCTTCCCAGGATTTCTTTTCCACGTAGGCGCGGCGCGCCGGAACGGAGAGGAGGATGCGCTCGGGCAGGATCAGCGCCGTCAAGGAGCCGCCGTAAACGCAGCCGGTGTCGAGGCCGACGGCATTCGGGCGGAGCACGGGCTGACGCTTCGCCCAATGGCCGAACACCGCGAGCGTCCGCTCGCGATAGGCCTCATACCACGGACGTCCGTCCTCGAGGCGACGCAAGCCCGTGAGCTGGGCCGCGGTCTGCCACTCCAGCCCTTCGCTCGGATCAAAGCCCGCGTGGACGACGAGAAAAACGGGCCCCGAGATCGTCAACGGCCACTGGTCGATATAGCGCATGGCGGGCTCATAAAGATCGCCGAGCTGGCGGTAGGTCTCGGCGTCGTGCGACTTTTCCGTCGAGAGCGTGCCCGCGCGCCAATGCTTTCTCAGGCGCAGCTCGTGATTGCCGAGCACGCACTCGAGGTTCTTCGTCTTCATCGCCCACTCGATGACGCTCCGGCTGTCGGGACCCTTCGAGATCAGGTCGCCGACGCTGATGAGCCGGTCCGAAGGTTGGGCCTTCACCGCGCGCAGGAGATCCTGGAGCTCCTGAAAGCAGCCGTGCACGTCGCCGAAGACGATGGTGCGTCCGCTCATGGCAGTGCTCATTTTCCCTACTCCTCTTCTCCTTCGCCCTGCGGCGTCAGGCCGTCGCGGCTCATCTTCGCCAGGTAGCGCGCGTGCGCGTCCATGATCTCGTCGCGGATCGTCAGGCCCGCAGCGGCGATCGCGTCGAAATTCGCGTCAAGATGCGCCTCGAGCTGGGCGGGCGTCACGCCCTGGAGCGAAAGCCGGTGCGCGCGTCCCAGCTGCGTACCGACGGCGTACGCGAAGTCCTCCTGAAGGTCGATGTTGAGCATTTTTTTAAATTTGGCATTCAAAGGATCGATCTGGCGCGCGTAATACTCGACGCCGTCGAGGACGGCGCCGCCGGCCCGCAGCTCCCAACCCGGGGCGTACAGCTCGGCCGCGACGCGCATGCGCTCGGCCTCGCTTCCGTAAGGGGTCTTGTACCACTCGGTGTCGGGATCGGTGCGCGTCGCCTTGATGTTCAGCAGGATACGGTCCTTGCCGGATTTATGGTCCTTCGGGGCGAGCACGACGAGAAACAGGCTGCGAAAGCCCATCGAGCCTTGGCCGCGGCCGGCTTCCTCGATAAAGTAGTCGTTCAAGACGCCGTCGGCGCGCCCCGCGGCCCAGCCGGCCACCAGCTTGACCACGTCGGCATCGTCCGTCGCGAGCGCGTAGCGCCGCATCTCCTTCGCCCACTTCTTGTTCGCCGCGAGATACGCGTTCGTGGTGACCTCGTCGTCCTCGGGCTCGACGTCCTTCAGCTCCCGGAATTCGGAGAACGGCCGGTCGGGGTGGCGGAACCCGCGCAGATAGCCCTTTTTGAGCTGCCGAAGCACTTCCTTGTCGAGGAGACCCTTCGCGTCCTTCTTCTGGCGCAGGGAGATCGAGACCATCAGGCGGACGAGGTCCCAGGTGTAAGGACCGACGCGCGAGCGGTCGAAGTCCACCATCGCGGCGCCCTGGCTCGATTTCGCGTAGTTGTCGACGTGAGGCGAGCCGTGCAGCAGCGCGCGCGGCGTCGAGCCCATGTCCATCAGCTGGGCGAAGCGCGTCTGCATCGGCAGGAGCATGTTGCGGAAATAGAAGTGGGCTCCCCGTTTTTCGTGCAGATAGTTGCGGCGGATGTTGTCGGCGTCGCCGGACGGATCCTTGTCGAAAAGATTCTC
>JAHFCD010000567.1 GCA_023249695.1 Elusimicrobiota bacterium | reverse complement strand
TCGCCGCCTCCGCCGACGCCCTGCCCGCGTTCCGCTTCACCGGCGCGTCGGCGCTCCGCGCCGATCTTTCCACCATATCCGCGCCCGAGCCCCGCGCCTCCGACGTCATCGTGAAGGGCCACATGCTGATCCAGGCCGGCAAGGACGTCCTGTTCGGCTATGCCGACACCCCGGAGCAGTTCGCCGAGGCCGCGGCCCACTGGTCCGAGGTCCTCAAGAACGCCGGCATCGAGCCCGGCGTCGCGGAATATAAGGACCGGATCTTCACGCTCCCCTACCGCACGGCCGACGGCCGCGTGCTGCGCGCCTTCCTCGCCGAGGCCCGCCAGTTCCCGCCGAAGGACGACAACGGCCTGCGCGCCAACATGGCCCTCGCCCGGAGCGCGCTATCGGCCGCGGGCCTGACCCCGGTCTCCGCGCGGGTCGTCAACCTCGAGTATCTCCTTCCCACCTACTCGATCCTCTATCTCACCAAGCCCGAGGCGGCCCGCGAACACGAGGTCCAGCTCCGCGTCCTCAAGCCCGGCGACGACATCGACGCGGACCTGATCAAGGCCTCCGGCGTGGCCGTCATGCAGAAGCCGGAGCCGTGGCTCCTCGTCTACGTCGGGCCCGAGCTCGGCTACGTCGGCCTGATCGCGAAGACGGCGGAGGATCTGGCCCTGCGGCTCGAGAAACGCAAGACTTACCTCGTCGGCGCGGGCAAGAGGATCGTCGGCGAGAAGCTCGTCGCCGTCGACCACCCCAAGTACAAGTTCGGCGCCGAGCTCCTTTTCTTCCAGTAGTCTAGGGGCGACGGCCGAGCTTGCCGCCGGAGAGGCGGTCGCGGTCGAGCGAGAGGGCTTTGCGGCGGGAGAGGCCGTACCAGGCCAGCGCGCAGATCACGGCGAGCCCCAGCCGCCCCGGCGTGACGCCCTTGACGAGCATGGCGAGGCAGGCGATCGCGGCCACGGGAATCAGCGTCCAACGCAGGCGATCGAGCTTCATACGCGCCGCCAATCATAATATAGAATAGCCCCCTGATGGACACTTCGATGATGGCCGTGCGCTACCAGCGCCTGGTCCTGCTCAACCGCATGTCCATCGCCTTGTTCGGCGACAAGCCCTTCGCCGCGGCCCTGCCCGAGGCCTGCCACGCCGCGATGGCGCTGATGGGCGCCCAGTCGGTGGCCGTGTACTTCACCGACGAGCGCGGCCTCCCCGTTCTCGCCTACCACCACACCGACAAGCGCCTCTCCGACGAGGCGGCGCGCGACGCCGAGGGGGAGCTGCTCTCGCTCGCCTTCGCCGAGATGCGCATCGTGACGCGAACCGCGGGGGACCGCTCCTGGGAGGCCGCGCCGCTGCTGCGCCTGGCCGCCGACGCGGCCGTGCTGACCGGCGGCGTCGTCTTCGGCCGCGTGAAGGCGGAGCCCCTCGACGCCGAGCGCGAGGGCGGCCTCGTCGAGATCGCGCGCCACCTGCGCAACGCGCGCCTGATCCAGCAGACCCTCCAGAACCGGAAGATCGCCGGCGCGATCGTGGACCAATCCTCCGACGCGATTTTCGTGACGGACCTCCACCGCAAGATCCTGACCTGGAACCAGGGGGCGCGGGATCTTTTCCAGTGGCCCGCCGACGAGGCGATCGGACGGGACGGCGCGTTTCTCGTCCCGCCCGAACGCGAGGCCGAGGTGGCCGCGCTGATCGCCGACGTGGTCAAGGACGGCAGCAAATCGGTCGAGACCGAGCGCCTGCGCAAGGACGGGACCTTGGTCGCGATCGAAGGCGCCTTCACCTTGCTCCACGACGACGACGGCGAGCCGTTCGCCATCGTCCGCGCCTACCGCGACATCACCAAGCGCAAGCAGGTCGAGCGCATGAAGTCCGAGTTCACCGCCCTCGTCAGCCACGAGCTGCGCACGCCGCTGACCGCGATCCGCGGCTTTGCGGAGACCTTGCGCGACTTCGGCGGCGAGCTCGAAGAGGACAAGCGCCGCCACTATCTCCAAATCATCCTCGACGAGGCCACCCGCCTGGGCCGCATGGTCGGCGACTTCCTCGACATCACCCGCATCGAGGCGGGCGGGATCGAGACGATTCTCTCCGACGTCGCGACCGGCGCGCTGTTCGACCGGATCGC
>JAHFCD010000088.1 GCA_023249695.1 Elusimicrobiota bacterium | reverse complement strand
TGCGTCAGGAAGTCGAGGTCGCCAACGCCAAGCCGGCCCTGATCCAGTCCCGAAACCTTCACGAGCTCGGGCTGACCTTGGTCAAGGACCTCCTGGGCCTCGACGTCGACCAACCCCTCGTACTGATCGGAGACCTCGGGGCGACGGGAACGGCCATCCCGCGCTACGAGGCGGCGGCCAAAGCGGCCGTGGAGCGCAATCCCGACTATCAGGCCTCGCGCAAGCGAACGGAGGCGGCGCTCCAAATGGCACGGGTCGCGGCGGGCGAGGGCAAGCCGCAATTGTCCCTGTTCGCGAACTACATGTGGACGGGGCAGTCGCCCGACCTGTCGCCGGGGCCGGAGCAGAGCGGAACGAGCGCCGCGGGCGGTTTGCGCCTGCGCTTCCCGTTCTTCACCGGCGGCGAGATCCACGAGCGCGTGCGGCAGGCGCGGATCGATCACGAGCGCGCCGGCGAGGCGATGCGCAAGATCGAGCGCTCCGTCCGCGTCGAGGTCAAGCGCCAGTGGCTGGCCGTGAACGAAGCCGGTGAGCGGGCGCTCTCGCAGGAGAAAGCCATCGGCCAGGCGCGCCGGGCCCTGGAGGCGACGGAGGTCCGCTACAAGGAAGGCCACGCCGGCCAACTCGAGCTCAACGACGCCACTTTGGCGCTCAACCGGGCGCGCATGTTCC
The DNA here is from genome assembly GCA_023249695.1 of Elusimicrobiota bacterium. GTDB lineage: Bacteria > Elusimicrobiota > Elusimicrobia > UBA1565 > UBA9628 > GWA2-66-18. The sequence goes on along the minus strand of JAHFCD010000088.1, from coordinate 7,038 downwards.
ACGCCCAGGCGCTGCATGACTATCAGGTCGCGCTGGCCGCGCTCGAGCGCGCCGCGGGAACGAAACTTGAGGAGATTAATCCATGATTTCACGGCGGACATTAGGCGTGTTGTTGCTGGGCCTGACGGCCGCGGCCGGCTGCAAGAAAGAGATTCCTCCGCCTGCGGTCGAGACTTTCCCGGTGCGGGTCGAACCGGCGGCCAAGCGCACTCTCGAGGACGCATTGATCCTCGTCGGCTCTCTCAAGGCCAAGGACGAGGCGACGGTCTTCTCTCGCGCGCCCGGCAAGCTCAAGGAGTACCTTGTTAAGGAAGGCGATCCCGTCCGCAAGGACCAGACCATCGCGTTCGTCGAGCGCGATGAGGTGGGCGTGCGCTTCGAGCCGGCCCCCGTGCCGTCGACCCTCAACGGAGTCATCGGCCGGGTCTACCTTGACCGCGGCGCCAACGTGACCCTCAACACGCCGATCGCCCTCGTCGCCGACGTCAGCGCCGTCATCGCAAAGGCCGACGTCCCGGAGCGCTACGCCGGGCGCGTCCGGACCGGCCAGGACGTGCGCGTGCGCATCGAGGCCTTCCCCGACCGGACCTTCCAGGGCCGGGTCTCGCGGGTCAGCCCCGTCGTCGATCCCGCCACGCGCACCGCCTACATGGAGGTCCTGCTCGACAACTCCTCGGGGATGCTGCGCTCCGGCATGTTCGCCAATCTCTCCATCGTCGTGACCTCCAAGGCGGGCGTGCTGGCGGTGCCCGTCGAGGCCGTCGTCGACGGCAGCGGCCCGGTCCTCTTCGTCATCAAGGACGGCAAGGCCGTCAAGCGCGAGATCGTCGAGGGGCTCAAGACGGAGGCTTTCGTCGAAGTCAAGAGCGGCGTCGCTCCGGGCGAGCAGGTCGTCACCTTCGGACTTTACGGGCTCAAGGACGGCAGCGCGGTCCAGGTGCTGGCCGCGGAGCCGGGAGAGAAAAAGTGAAGCTCGCCGACGTCAGCATCAGCCGCCCCATCTTCGCCACCATGATGATCTCGGCTTTGGTGGTGCTGGGCCTGTTCTCCTACAGCCGGCTCGGCGTCGATCTCTTTCCCAACATCGACTTCCCGATCGTGACGATCACCACCACTTTGCGCGGCGCGAGCCCGGAGGAGATCGAGACCTCGGTCACCAAGCAAATCGAGGAGGCGGTCAACACCATCTCCGGCATCGACGAGCTGCGCTCGTCGAGCTTCGAGGGTCTGAGCCAGGTCATCGTCACCTTCGTCCTGGAGAAGGACGCCGACGTCGGCGCGCAGGAGGTCCGCGACGCGGTCGGACGGGTGCTGGCCGATCTCCCGCAGGGCACCGATCCCCCGGTGATCCAGAAGTTCGACCCCGGGGCCACGCCGGTGATGTCGATCGCGGTGAGCGGCGGCATGCCCCTGCGCGAGATCACCGAGCTCGCCAAGAAGCGGATCAAGGAGCCCCTCGAGACGATCAAGGGCGTGGGCAAGATCACCATGGTCGGCGGCCGCGAGCGTGAGGTCCACGTCATCGTCAACCCGATGAAGCTCGCCGCCTTCAAGCTCTCGATCAAGCAGGTCAAGGAGTCCCTCGAGCAGCAGAACATCGAGGTCCCGGGCGGACGCGTCGAGCAGGGCCGGCGCGAGCTCGTGCTGCGCACGATGGGCCGCATCGAGTCACCGAGCGGGTTCGAGAAGGTCGTCATCGCCAACGTCAACGGCGTGCCCGTGCGCGTGCGCGACATCGGCCGCGTCGTGGATTCGGAAGAGGAGCCCCGCACGCTCGCCCGCCTGGACGGCACGAGCGCGATCTCCCTGATCGTCCAGAAGCAGTCCGGCATGAACACCGTCGAGGTCATCCAGCGGGTCAAGGAGGACCTGGAGGCCCTCAAGAAGGGTCTTCCTCCGGGCGTGAGCGCACGGGTGATCCGCGACCAGTCCGAGTTCATCCTGGGCTCGGTGCACACCGTCCAGGAGCATCTTGTCCTGGGCGCCGTCTTGGCGAGCCTCGTCGTGCTCCTGTTCATGGGCAGCTACCGCAGCACCTTGATCGCGGCCGTGGCCATCCCGACCAGCCTGATCGCCACCTACATCCTCATGGACACGGCCGGATTCACCCTCAACAACATGACCTTGCTCGGCCTGGCGCTCTCCGTCGGCGTCGTCATCGACGACGCCATCGTCGTCCTCGAGAACATCTTCCGGCACATGGAGGAGGACGGCACCCCGGCCATGCGCGCCGCCGGCGAGGCCACCCGCGAGATCGGCACGGCCGTCATGGCCACGACCTTGTCGCTCGTCATCATCTTCCTGCCGCTGGCCTACATGCCCGGCATCGTGGGCCGCTTCCTCAAGGAATACGGCCTCACCGTCGCCTTCGCCATCATGGTGAGCCTCTTCGTCGCGTTCACTTTGACGCCCATGCTCTGTTCGCGCTTTCTTAAAATCCAGCACGGACCCAAGAGCCGGCTGCAGCTGTGGGTCGATCGCTTCAACGACTATCTCAAGGTACGCTACGGCCGGATGGTCGAGTGGTCGCTGCGCCACCGTTGGCAGATGGTCCTCGCCACGATCCTCACGATTCTGTCGACCGGCGTCATCATCCGCTTCGTCGGCAAGGACTTCATCCCGCCGGACGACGCCGGCGAGTTCCAAATCACGATCAAGGCGCCCGAAGGGACCTCGATCAACGCCATGGACCTCATCCTCGCGCAGATCGAGGCCGAGGTCAAGAGGCTGCCGGCCGTCGAGAGCCTTCTTGCCTCCATCGGGGAGGGGGAAGGGGCGAGCGTCAACGACGGGCTGCTCTATGTCCGCCTCGCTCAGGGCAAGAAAAAGGTCAACCAGTTCGTCGTGATGGCCCTGGCGCGCAAGGCGCTGGCCAAATACGAAGGCCTGCGGATCGCGGTCACGCCGGTCGCCGGCATCTCGGGAGGAGGCTTCAAGTCCGCGGACTTCAACTACGTGCTCTCCGGCCCGGACCTGGACCGCCTGCGGGAATACTCCGCCGCCATCATCGACCGCCTCAAGAAGGCCGAGGGCATCGTGGACGTGGACACCTCGCTCACCTACGCCAAGCCCGAACTGCGGGTGCGCATCGACCGCGACCGCGCCCAGGACCTCGGCGTCAAGATCGAGGACATCGCCAACGCCCTGCGCACCATGGTGGGAGGTCAGGAGGACATCACCAAGTACAAAGAGGGCGACGACTTGTATCAGGTGCGCCTGCGCGTGGACAAGAACTACCGGGACCGCCCGGACGTGATCGCGGGGCTGTACGTGCAGTCCTCCAAGGTCGGCCTGGTCCGCCTCGACAGCGTGGCGACTTTGGTCGAGGCGCGCGGCCCCGCGCAGATCGACCGCATCAACCGGCAACGAGCGGTGACGATCACCGCCAACCTCCAGGGCGTGCCCGTCGGCTACGCGATCGACCAAACGGAGGCGGTGGTCAAGGGGCTCAAGCTGCCCCCCGATTACAAGACCGGGCTGCTCGGCCGGGCCAAGGAGTTCGGGCGCATGATCCGGGGCTTCCTGGTCGCCTTCGGCCTCTCGTTCATCTTCATGTACATGGTGCTCGCCTCCCAGTTCGAGAGCTTCGTGCATCCGATCACCATCATGATGACCTTGCCGCTGTCGATCCCGTTCGCTCTCCTCTCGCTGCTCATCGTGGGACAAAACCTCACGATCTTCTCGATCATGGGCATCTTCATGCTCTTCGGCATCGTCAAGAAGAACGCCATTCTCCAGGTGGACTACACGAACACGCTGCGCGAGCGCGGCATGGAGCGCGACAAGGCCATCTTGGAAGCCAACAAGACGCGCCTGCGCCCCATCCTCATGACGACCACCGTGCTCGTCGCGGCCATGCTTCCCGTGGCCTTCGGCGGCGGTCCGGGGGCCGCCAACCGGGCGACGATGGCCGTCGTCATCGTCGGCGGACAGTCGATGTGCCTTCTGATCACCCTGCTCATCGTTCCCGTGGCTTACTCGCTCCTGGACGACGCCACGCAATGGGTCAACCGCCGCTTCGGCCTGAAAGACGAGAAGGCCGCCGGACAAGCCGCGCCGGCGCATGGAGGAGCACGATGAAGATGCTGATCTTAGTCTTCCGCTCGACGCTCAATGAGGAAGTGCTGAGCGCCCTCGATGAGTTGAAGCTCCCGGGCTACACCGAGACGGCCGAGGTCTACGGGACCGGCTCGATGGGGCGGGCCTTCGACAGCCACGCCTGGCCCGGCTACAACAGCATGGTGCTCTCGGCCGTCGGCGAGGACGACGCGCGCAAAGTCGCGGGCGTGATGAAGGAACTGTCCGTGAGGCTGACCGCGCAGGGCGAGAAGGTGCCGCTTCGCCTCTTCGCCGTCCCCTGCGAACAACTGCTGTGACCCCCGCCGCAAGACGCGGACTCATTGTCTGCGCATTCGTGCTTGCGGCCCGCGTCCCGGCGTTCGCGCAGGCGCGCGGCCCGCTGGACATGCTCATGAGTCCGCGCGACTCGGCCGCTTATTCCTTCGAAGCCGTGCCCGGCGGCTCCGGCGCGCCCGCGATAACGGACCAATCCGTGCAGGGCACTCTGCTGCTCACGAAGGAACGGGAGCGTCAGTGGTCCGCAGGCGCGCGGGCCGGCCGGTTCGAGTCGGACCGCCCGGCAACTCTTCCTAACGGCCGAGGAGCGGTCCCGCATCTTCTTTGGAACCTCGAGACGGGTCTCGGCTACCATCGCAAACTCGGCGAGCGGAGGGCCTGGGGAGGACGCGTTTCCGTCGGCTCGGCCTCCGACAAGCCTTTCGACTCGATACAGGAGACCGAGTTCCGGGCCACCGCCTTCTACACGATGCCCAGCAAGGAGTCCAACGCCTGGCTCTTCTTTCTCAACTACTCGAACAACAGCACCTTTCTCAGCGGCGTGCCGTTCCCGGGCTTCGCTTATTCATGGCGGCGTCCCAAGCAAGGCTGGCAGGTGACCGCGGGCTTTCCTTTCATATCGGCGAGCTACCAGCCCGACTCCGACTGGGCGCTGCGCGCTTCGCTCTTCGGGGCCGTCGGCGTCGACGCCGAGGTCGAGCGCCGCGCCTGGAGGAAGCTCAAAGCCTACGCGGCCTTTCAGCGCAGGCCTCGGCAATGGCTGCGCGCCGACCGGCTTGAGTCTCGGGACCGCCTTGTCTACGACAGTAAAGAGGCGCGTCTCGGCCTTCGCTGTCCCGTCGGCGAGGGCGTGGACGTCGATCTATCGGCGGGACGGAGCTTCGACCGGCGTTTTTTCGAGGCTCGTGACGCCAGCCGTTCGCCGGCGGAGAGGACCGCCTTCGCTCCCGCCTGGATACTCAAAGCCGCGCTGACGGCGCGCTTCGGAAAAGCGAGCGAAGAGGTCAACGCTCGCTGAACATCAGGAAGCCATGAGAAATCTCAATGAACTGCTCGACGAAGCCGCCCATTCGGCCGCGGATCGCGTCGCCCTGGCGACCCAATCAGACGCGGTTTCCTTCGCAGAACTGCGACGCCGGACGCTCGCCGCGGCGGCTGGATTGCGCGCCGCCGGAATCGGCAAGGGGGACCGGGTGGCGATCGTCCATCGCAACCATCCGATGTTCGTGGAGGCCTATTTCGCCGTCGTTCGGCTGGGGGCGGTCGCCGTGCCGATCAACTTCATGATACAGAAGCCGGCCGAACTCGCGTATATGCTCAATGACTGCGGGGTCAAGGGAATCGTGACTCAAAAAGAGTTCCTCAAAGGCCTTCGCGAGGCGGCGACGCTGACCGCGCCGGCTCCGCGCCTCTGGGTCACCGACGGGGTCCTGGACGACTTGAACGAGGGGGAATGGCCGTTCACCGCGCTGTTGAGCGCCGGCGGTGAGCCGCCGGTCGTCGACGTCGACGAGGGCGACATTGCCTCGATCCTGTACACCTCCGGCACGACCGGCAACCCGAAAGGCGTCATGCTCACCCACCGCAACCTCGTGACCAACTGCGAGGCGTCCATCGAGCGCATGGGCGCCGGACCGCGCGACGTCGCCCTGTGCCTGCTTCCGATGTTCCACAGTTTCGCGTGGACCGGCAACGTCCTCGTCAGCCTCCGGCTCAAGATTAAGCTCGTCATCGCGGCTAACATCGCGCCGCCCAAGCCGTGGCTGGCGCTCATGGCCAGGCACGGCGTGACGATCTTCGTCGCGGTGCCGCAGATCTTCTCCGTCCTCGCCAAGCAGGCCGTCGGCTTGAAGGGGATGGCCCTCAAATGGTGGTTCTTCAGGAAGGTGCGCGTCGCCGTGTCCGGCGCCGCGCCCTTGAACCCGGCCGTGTTGGAGGACTTCCGGAGGTCGTTCGGCCTTCCCATCTTGGAGGGCTATGGCCTGACCGAGACGACGCCCGTCGTCTCGGTGAACCCGCCCGGAAAGCCCAAGGCCGGCAGCGTGGGCACGCCGATCCGCGGGGTGCGCGTCAAGATCGTCGATGAGACGGAACGGGAACTCCCCGTAGGGGAGGAGGGCGAGATCTGCGTCTTCGGAGACTGCGTGATGAAGGGCTATTACAACCTGCCCGACGCCACCCGGCAGGCCTTCACGGCCGACGGCTGGCTCAAGACGGGCGACATCGGCGCGCTCGACGCCGAGGGCTACCTCTTCATCCGCGACCGGCTCAAGGATATGATCATCGTCAAGGGGCTGAAGGTCTTTCCGGCGCAGGTGGAGGCGGTGCTTTTAGAAAACCCGGACATCGAGGAGGCGGCCGTCATCGGCATTCCGGACGAGCACGGCGACGAGACGATCAAGGCGTTCGTCGTCCTTCGAAAGGGCTCGCCGCTCGAAAAGGCCGGGATCATGCGCTACTGCCGTGAGAAATTCGACCCCTACAAGCGTCCGCGCGATGTGGAACTCGTCGATTCGCTGCCGAAGAACGCCCTAGGCAAGGTGCTGAAGCGATCGCTGCGCGCGCGAGGAACGGCTCATGGGCTTTAAATTTAACGCCGAACAGCTTCCGGCATTGCTCGTATTGGCTGCGGCGATCGGCTGCTTCATCATCGTAGTCTGGTTGATGAAAAAAAGCCGATGA
>JAHFCD010000566.1 GCA_023249695.1 Elusimicrobiota bacterium | reverse complement strand
ATCACCGTCAATGCCGATTGCACAAGCAGCGTCGAGCTCATCGGAAACGCCTGCGTCGTCGATTCCGGCGATGAGTGATGGGGAACGCCGCCGGCTTCAGCGCGACGACAGGGTCGCGCTCGCCGCGCGGCGGTAGAGGTCGTCGCCGGAGTCCTCCCATTCCCGCCAGCAGACGTAGGCGAGCTTGATGTCGTGTTCGTCGCGGGACGCCGCCGCGCGCCGGCGGATCTCTTCCCATGCCAACCCCGCGTCGCCCTGAAGAGGTCCTCCCGCCGCGGGGCCGCCGCTGCTCAAGTAGGCGCACACGAGGGCGTGCCAGAGAAAGCCTTGCGCGGCATCGACGTCCTTCATGAACGGAAGCAAGGTCCGAAAAGCGTGGCAGGCCGTGACGCCGTGCAGGACGGTGAAATCCCCGGTGGCGGCGTAGGCTCCCAGCAAAGCCCGAGCCTGCGCCCGGATATCGAGCTTGCGGGGATCGGCGGCGGCGACGAGGTCGGCCGCATCCGGGTCCGCGGCGGCCCGGGACATGCGCGTAGCGATGCCGCCCCCGGCGTAGCGGAGCTTCGTGAAGCGGGGATCGCGGTTCAGCGCCGCGAGCGCCTCGGCGGGCGAGGCCGCGCCGGAGAAGCGCGGCGCGTCTCCGAGCGGGGAGTAATCCGCCGCCCATTGGCCCAGCGCGTGGGCGAGTTCGCGCGCGCTGCCCGTTTCCCGCGCGTAGGCGAGCCGGATCAGGCCGTGAAAAGCCGTGCTCCCGACGGCGGGCATCAGGCGATCGAGCCACCGGACGAGGACCGTCTTCTCGCCCGAGCCGGCGAACTCGCTCTCGAAGAAGGCGATCCAAGACGCGACGGCCTCTCTCCGGCCGAGGAATCTCCCCGAGGTTTCGCCGGCGATGACATCCGATGCCGGCGGGAGAGGCTCGAGCTTGCGCCCGTAACGGTCCGCGAACGCCGCGATCTGTTCGTCACCGGCCCCCATCTGATCCAGCGCGACCAAGGCCATCGGCAGATGATTGGCCAGATAGCCGCCGTAGAATGGACTGTACCGGTGCGCGGCCTCGATGCGTCGAAGGGTATTGGCGCGGATTCGGGTTTCGAGAGCGGCGTTCATAAGACCTCCGAGATCGTCCTGCGTTCCGTCACGACCATAGGATAACCCCCTTAATTTCAATATATCATCTAAATTGCTAATATATCGACATATGGACAAGACCTTGGACTTGCCCGGACGGCTGGCCGCCAACCTGGCGAAATTCCGCACGGAGCGCCGGATCACCCAGGCGCGCCTGGCCGAGCGCGCGGGCATCCCCCGCTCGACGATCGCCCACTTCGAGTCGGGCGGAGGCAACCCCTCGCTCAAGAACCTGGCCGGCCTGGCCGCCGGCCTGCAGATCACGATCGAGGAGCTCCTGTCCCGTCCGCGCGGAGACGTCGAGCTCATCCGCGCGAAGGATTTGCCGCGCAGCGAGCGCGGGCACGGCTCCGTCCGGCTGTACCGGCTCCTGCCCGACGCCCTCCAGGGTCTGCAGATGGAGCGAATGGAGATCCTGCCCGGCGGCTTCATGCGCGGCGTGCCGCACATGCGCGGCGCCAAGGAGTATCTGGCGTGCCTGTCGGGCGAGATCCGCCTGACCGTGGCCGGACGGGATCACGCTCTCCACGCCGGGGACCTGCTCGCCTTCCCCGGGGATCAGCCGCACGTCTACCACAACCCCGGCCGCGCCGCGAGCGCCGCGATCAGCGTCGTCGCGTTGGCCCTCGCGGAGGCGCCGCCGCGCTGACGCCGGATTCCGGTATGATCTCCCCATGACCGACCCCCGCCGCGGCCGCGACGCGTGGACGGGGACCGAGGCCGCGGTCCTGGCCGCGGCGGCCGCCCTCGGGATTTACTGGCGTCTGCGCGGGCTCGGCGCCCAGCTCCTGCTCGACGACGAGTGGCACGCCCTCAACTTCGTCGTCGGAAAGCCGTTTTTCTCCCTCTTCGCCGCGCAGGGCGCCGGCGCCAACAGCATCCCCGTGAACCTGTACGACGCCTTCCTGTTCAAGACCGTCGGCTGGTCCGAGACCCTGCTGCGTCTGCCCACGTCGGCGGCCGGGATCGCGGCCCTCGCAGCACTTCCCGTCCTGGTCCG
>JAHFCD010000087.1 GCA_023249695.1 Elusimicrobiota bacterium | reverse complement strand
GCGCCCCTTCGAGCGCCGTCGGGTAGTTGACGCCGCGGCCGATGTAAAGGATATGCTCGGCCTCGAAGAGCTCTCCGGCGACGGCCTTGATCCGTTCCTCGAGCGACAGCGTTCGCCGGAGGAGCTCGGGGAGGGCGCGAAGCTCGGCGGCCCACTCCCGGACCTCGCGGTCCGGCAGGAATCCGCGCGCGGCTCCCGCGTTGAGCGCGAGCAGACTGAGCGCGGTGAGCTGGCCGGCGAAGGCCTTCGTCGACGCGACCCCGCATTCCGGTCCGCAATAGGTGTGGAAATTGAAATCGGCCAGGCGGGGGATCGCCGCGCCCACCGTGTTCCCGATGGACAGGACCCGGCCTCCGGCCCGCTGGACCAGGCGCACGGCGGCCAAGGTGTCGGCGGTCTCGCCCGACTGGCTGATCGCGATCGCCAGCGAATTCGGCGCGAGGACCGGATGACGGTAGCGGAACTCGGAGGCGGTTTCCACCTGGGTGGAGATTCCGGCGTGCCGCTCCAGCAGATATTTCCCGATGATGCCGGCGTGCCAGGAGGTGCCGCACGCGAGAATGTGGATGCGCTCCGCGGCCCGCAGCACCTCCGGCGTCAGACCCGTTTCCCGTCCCAGCGCGCCCGCGTCGAAGGGCGCCGCCAGGCGGCCGCGCAGGGTGTTCTCCACCGCGCGCGGCTGCTCGTGGATTTCCTTCAGCATGAAATGGCGGTAGCCGGTTTTCTCGGCGGCGGTGCTGTCCCAGTCGATGACGGTCGGCGCCTTGGCGATCTCGCTTCCGTGGGCGTTGAAGAACGCGCAGCGGTCGCCGCGCAGGATCGCGGACTCGCCGTCCGCGAGGTACACCACCCGCCGCGTGTGCTTCAGCAGGGCGGGCACGTCCGACGCGATGAAGTTCTCGCGGTCGCCCAGGCCGATGACCAGCGGGGAGTCCTTTTTCGCGGCGACGATGGCCCCCGGGGCGAGGGACCAGACGGCGGCCAGCGCGTAAGCGCCGCGCACCTTCTTTAATACCGCCCGGAGGGCGCCGGCCAACGCGGCTTCCGCGCGGGACGGCGAATCGAGGGCCGCCGCTTCGCAGCCTTTCAGCTCCTCCTCGATCAGGTGGGGGAGGACCTCGGTGTCGGTCACGGAGGCGAAGCGATGGCCCTGCTCGGTGAGGAGCTCCCTCAGCGGAATATGATTCTCGATGATGCCGTTGTGGATCACGGCGATCCGGCCGGCGCAGTCGGTGTGCGGATGCGCGTTGGCCTCGGAAGGACCTCCGTGCGTCGCCCAGCGCGTGTGGCCCAGCCCGAGGAAGCCGTCCATCGGCCGGCGTCCCAACAGCTCGTGGAGGTTCGCGAGCTTCCCCACGCTGCGCGCGACGCACAGCGCGCCGTCGTGGACGACGGCCACGCCCGCGGAGTCGTAGCCGCGGTACTCGAGCCGCTTCAGCCCATCCATGAGGATCGGCACGGCCTGCTTCGATCCGGCGTAGCCCACTATTCCGCACATGGGCCGATTATATCCGGGCCTCCCCGCCTCTTCCATGGCGGGCGCGTAGAAATCGCGGAGCGGAAATATGACGCGCAGGTTCGCGAGAACGTTACCCGGAGGTCCATGAACGGAAATATCAGGTTGCTACGATTCTAGCCGTGCCCGTAAAGGAGAAACGAGATGACACGAAAAGTCACGACCGAGACGAGGGATAACGGCGGCGCCGCCGTCGCCGCCCGGGATGAGGCGGTCTTGGACGCTCTGCTGCGAAAAATCCCGACCCGCGACGCGCGCGTCGCCGTCATGGGCCTGGGCTATGTCGGGCTGCCGCTGATCCGCCTGTTCGCCTCGAAAGGCTTCCGGGTCATCGGCTGCGACGTCGATCAATCCAAGATCGACCAGCTCAACCGGGGCCGTTCCTATATAAAGTCGGTCCCGTCCGCGACCATCGCCAAGCACCTCGCCAACAAGCAGCTCCTGGCGACGAGCGACTTCCGCAACCTCGCGTCGGCCGACGCGATCTTCGTCTGCGTGCCGACGCCGCTGACCGTGGAGGGCAAGCCGGACGTTTCCGCCATCCGGCAGACCGCGAAGGCGATCGGCGCCTCGCTGCGCCGGGGCCAGCTCATCATCCTCGAAAGCACGAGCTACCCGGGCACGACCCGCGAGGTCATGCTGCCGGAGCTCGAACGGCGTGGCCTGAAGTGCGGGAAGGACTTCTTTCTCGCGTTCTCGCCGGAGCGGGAAGATCCGGGCAACAAGGACTTCACGATGGAGCAGATCCCGAAGATCGTCGGCGGCATCGACGGTCCTTCTCGGCAGGCGGCGAGCGCGCTGTACTCCGAGGTCGTGGCGAAGGTGGTCGAGGTCTCCTCGTGCGAGGCCGCCGAGGCGGCCAAGCTTCTCGAAAACATCTATCGCTGCGTGAACATCGCGCTCGTCAACGAGCTGAAGATGTGCTTCGACCGCATGGATATCGACGTCTGGGAGGTCATCGGCGCCGCGGCGAGCAAGCCGTTCGGCTTCCAGGCGTTCTACCCCGGCCCGGGCCTCGGGGGGCACTGCATTCCGATCGACCCGTTCTATCTTTCCTGGAAGGCCCGTGAATTCCAGTTCAACACGCGCTTCATCGATCTGGCCGGCGAGCTCAACACCCAGATGCCCTACTACGTGATGGCGAAGCTGGAGGAAGGCTTGCGCGGCCAAGGCAAGAAGCTGGCGGGGGCGCGCATCCTGATGCTGGGGCTTGCATACAAGAAGGACATCGACGATCCGCGCGAGTCGCCTGCCTTCAAAATGCTCGAGCTGCTGGAGCAGAAAGGCGCGACGGTCGCCTACAACGACCCGAACATCCCGAAATACACGGCGTCGGGGCACCACAAGCACCTGAAGCTGAGCTCCGTGGCCGTGACGCCCGAACTGCTGGCCTCCGTCGACGCGGCTCTCATCGTGACGAACCACAGCGACTACGACTACGAGACGATCGCCAAGCACGCGCCGCTGATCGTGGACACGCGCAACGCCTGCGCCGGCCTGCTTCAGTGGCGGGACAAGATCATCCGCGCCTGACAGCGGGCGGACGGGGCGCGGCTATCCTCGGGGATAGCCGCGCCGGGCGCCCGCCGGACAGGCTTCTCTACTTCACCAGCACGAAGGTCTGGTACAGCGTTTCGGAGCCGTCCTGGCGGATTCGGGCGATGTAGGCGCCGGAGTCGCGAACCCGGCCGGAGCCGTCGCGCCCGTCCCAGACGATGGGCGCGGCGCCCCGGCGTTCCGCGCGAAAGACGACGCGTCCCTTCATGTCGTAGATGCTGACCTCGGCGGCGGCCGCGCCGAACACGGCCTCGTCGTTGATGCCGTCGCGCAGGGCCGGGCTCAGGAACTTCTGCGGCGCCTTGGCGTCGGCCGCGGCCGCGATCGAATACGAGCCGGCCGGGGACGCCGCTAAGGCCGCGGGGCCGCTCGTATTCACGGCGACGTTCGTGAAGCGCACGTTCGCGTCCTCGTTGTAGAGGCCGATCTTCCCGGAGAGGTAAGGCCGCTCCGTGTCGGTGAATGCCGCGAGGAGCGCGCCGTCGACGAAAATCGAGAGGACGTTCGAGCTCTGGACGATCTTGACGGCGTGCGCGGCGCCGGCCGGGAAAAGGGGCGACGAGCCCGTCGCCAGGAAGCGCTGGGCTCCGGGGTAGGCCGGGTCGGCCTTGCCCAGCTCCCAGCCGTTGGGCTTCGGCGCGAGGTAATAGAAATGGGAGTTATCGGCGTAATTCCAGACCACCCAGGCGACCTCCCAGGCGTTGGGCGGCGAGCCCGTTCTCAGCTGCGCCACCGTGCGCGCCTCGACCGAGAGCGTCAGGGGGGCGGCGAACGACGGACCCAGGACCATCGCCGCGTGGGTCTCCGAGGGCGAAGCGCTTGAAAAGGGGCGTTCCTCGAGCCAGAACTTCGCGCCGTCGGTTTTCACGGAATTGCAGCCGTAGCCGTTGAAGAGGGACGTCCACGGCCCGAAGACGGCGCCATCGGCGAGGCAGGCGTTCGTCGCGTAGGAGGAGAAGTCGTCGAAGAAGGACGCCGCCGGCGCGGGGGGAGCGGGCGAAGCGGTCACGGCCGCGCCGCAGACCGACTCGCTGCCGGACGACGCGAGCAGAGCCAACGTGTCGAGGGCCGCGGCGCTTTTCTGCTCGACGCGAAAGGCGAAGGCGTTCGCGATGCGCTGCTCGGGGCCGCCGGGCGGCTTGACGTAGGCGGTGTAGGCATGGGCGGGGAGGTCGACCACGAGGCGGAAATGGTAGGAGGTTCCCGCCGTGTAGCGGACGGACGCGGAGGCGGCGTAGGCCGCGCCATTGCGCGCGTCGATCTTGCCGGCGGTGTTGAAGCGCACGGCGGCCGCGAGGCTCGCGTAGCCCGAAGCCGCGCCGTTCGAGAGGCCGCTCACGCCGTCCATCCGCGCGAGGCCCGGGACGGCGTCGAATTCGACGGTGAACAGTCCGGCCTGGGATGTCAGAGGGGCGCTGCGCCATGTTCCGGCGCTGTCGATGCAGGCGGCCGCGGCCGCCCGGGACGCGGCGGTGAGGGCGAGCAGCAGCGCCGTCAGCATTGCTTTGCGTGGCTGGTTCATGGTCAATGATCTCCCGGCGAAGACGGCGCGGCGTCGCCGAAGCGATAGCGTATGCCGATCATGTGGGTGCCCGCGTTGTTGGAGACGAGGCTTCGGCTGAGAATGAAGGCGTAATCGACGCCCAGATGGTCGAATTGGAATCCGACGCCGCCGCTGAACTGGTCGGGGGTCGCGCCGGCGCGAAACTTGACGCGGCCGCCCTCGAGCGATTTCTCCAGGCCGACGCCGGGAACGCCGCGCTCCCGCGCCGATCCCGACTCGGCGGCGCGGTGGAGATAATCCGCCGTCATCGTCAACCCCCAGGCTTCGAGCCTATAGGCCAGGGCCGCCTGGACTTCGCGCGCGATCGGATCCGGCCCCGCCAGCCCGACGTCGGGGCGATTGATATTCCTCACGGCGAGCCCCGCCGTCAGGGAATCCGTGACGGCCGCGCTGAGGCCGAAGTCGAGGGCCAGCGCGCCGCGCGAGGCGCCGTTGCGAAAGAGCGGGTCGGCGGACGCCGACGGATCGGAGCCGGTCATATAGCGGTGGTAGAGGTATTTGGCGGTGACGCCGGCCTCGAAGGCGTCGAACCAACGCCGCGCGAAGGCGACGCCGATGAGGCGCTCCTCGAGCAGGCCTGACGCCTGGAAATCCGAGTAGCCCACGCCCAGTACGCCGAGCTTGGTGGGAACCCCGACCGCGGCGAAGCTCTGGCCGAGCTTGTCCACGCCGGGCAACCCGGCGTAGAGCCGGTTGTACAGGAAGTACGCCTCCGTCCTTTGGAGGCCGGCGCCGCCGGCCGGATTCAGAAACAGCGCCGCGCTGTCGGCGCGGTTCGCGAGGCTGGCGCCGCCCATGGCCGCCGCCTGCGCGCCGACCGTCGGAAGGTCGAAGGCGGCGCGCGCGCTGCGCGCCCCGGCGGCGAGGAGGAGGGCGGAGAGGCGCGAAGGAAAAGAAGTCGATTCGTTTATTCATGTTTAGGGAACGGGTCCGCGAACCATTCATACGGAGGTCGGCTGGGGGGGTGCCGGTCCTCTCACGCATGCGGATCGCCGCCCGGGAGGGCGGCCCTTGCCCGCTGAGTCGGCAAGGTCACGGCGGGAAAACGGAAACGTCAAGAATGCGGCACCTCAAGGATATCATCCGTCGGGAACGCGCGCAAGATGGCCTTAATATTTAGGACATAAGGCCGTCAGAAAGCGCCACACGCTCTTTACCCGTCGTCCATGGATGCGGGCGCGAGCAAATCCTATCCTGCCGCTCATGGCCAGATTGGGGCTGATCCTCCTCGTCCTGATGCTCGGCGGCGCGGCGGCGGCGCCGGCGGAAGGGGCGCGCGGCCTGTGGGTCACCGCCTACTATCCCGGCTGGCGGCAGAACCGCCTCAGCCCGGAGGAAATCGATTTCGGGGCCGTCACTCATATCATGCATTTCGCCGTCGTCCCGCGCCCGGACGGCACGCTGGACGCGGCGGTGAACCGGATGACCCCGGCGAACATCCGCTCCGCCGTCTCGGCGTCCCACCGGGCCGGGAAAAAAATCCTGTTCACCGTCGGCGGCCAGGGCACGCGTGAGCCGTTCGAAGGGGCGATCAGCGACGCGCGCCGCGCGGCGTTCATCCGCGCGCTGATCAAGTTCATGCGCGACCACGGCTACGACGGCATCGACGTCGACATGGAGGACCTTCCCGCCCGCTCGACGCGCGACTACGCCCGGTTCATCCGCGAGCTGCGCGCCCAGCTCGACGCTTTCACCCCGCGCCCGCTCCTTACTGCGGCGGTCCTCTGGGAGCCCGGCTTATTCGCCCGCTTGGCTGGGGAGTTCGACCAGATCAACCTGATGACGTACAACCTGTCGGGGCCTTACCCGGGGTGGGTCGTCTGGCACAGCGGCCCGCTGTATTCCGGGGGGCACCGGTTTCCCAACGGGCGAGAGAGCCTTCCCTCCGTGGACGGGCTCGTGGAATCGTTCCTGGCCGCCGGCGTGCCGCGCGGCAAGCTCGGCGTCGGGCTCAGCTTCAACGGGTATGTCTGGAGCGGCGGCGAGGTGAGCCGGCCGCGGCAGGCCTGGACGACGCCGCCGGTCATGAAAAGCGTCCCCTACTACGATCTCGCCCAAACCTACCATCTGAAGGAAGGCGGCGAAAAATGCCGGGGCTGCCGTTGGGACGACGACGCGCAGGCGGCTTACCTGAGCATCGAGGGGAACGGGCCCACGGGCGCCCAGTTCGTCTCTTACGGCAGCGAGGTGACCGCCGCCAAGACGGTGCAATACGCGCGCCGCAAGGGAATCGGGGGGCTCATCGTCTGGGAGCTCGGGGCCGGCTACCGCGCCGAGCAGCCCCGAAGCCGCCGGGACCTGCTGCTGCAGGCCGTCAAGCGGACCCGCCTGGAGCCCTAGCGAAGCGCGGGCTTGCGGAGGACCTGCTTGAGGCCGCAATCCCGCGGCGTCGCGAACTGGATGGAGGACTTGTCCCCCAGATTCGTGATCCTCAAGCCGCTGACGTTCATGCCCGCGTCCGATAGGAGCTTGGTCAGCTTCGCCAGCTCGCCGGGGCGGTTCTTGACCACGATGCTGTAGCGCGACGTGTTTTCCGGGCGCATGGTTCCTCCCTCCGCGTTGACGGCCGTCAGTCGTAGATCGAATAATCCGGGTCGAAGCCGAGCTTTTCGATGAGCGCCATCGCGTTCGCGGGCTGGTCCACGGCGAGCACGATCCGCATGTTCTCGCCCTCGACGGTGCTGTAAAGGGAGAGGATGTTGATCTCCTCGGCCGCGAGCGACGTCGCGAGCTTGTGCAGCTCCCAGTGGTGGTGCGGCATCTCGAATTGGAAGATCAGCTCCTCGCGCACGGTGACGCCCAGCTTCTTGAGGTCCTCCCGCAGGTCGTCGTTCTTGGGCGCCAGAAACTGGACCAAGGTCCGGGCGTCGACGCAGGTCGTGACCATGGACGGCGCGTCGATCTTCTTGCGCGCGAGCAGGCGGATGAGCCGGGCATGCAGCTCGGGATCATTGGGAAACTCGATGTTGTACTGCGTCTTGCTCGGTTTGCGCATCGCTCCTCCTCAAGGTCGCTTCATTGTAGGTCCGTCGGGCCGCCGTGCCCATGGCGGTCCGGTAACATAAATTTGCCGGGCGCCGTCGACGCCGCGCACGCTTTTTTCAAAATACCGTTTCACCTTCACAATGGTTTTGCGGGCGGGGGTCGATTAAACTT
>JAHFCD010000086.1 GCA_023249695.1 Elusimicrobiota bacterium | reverse complement strand
CGCGGCCGGGGTCTACGCGGCGGTGAAGGCGCCGCCCCGGCCGAAGCGGCGCGCGTACGCGCTCGCCCTGGCGGGCGTCGCCCTCGGCGGCGCGGCGCTGTCGGCGGCGCAGTGGCTGCCGGGCCTCGACGCCGCGGCCGAATCGGTGCGCTGGAAAGGCCTCGCGCCCGAGGGCGCCGCGAGCTTCTCGCTGCGGGCGGCGGACTTGATCTCGCTCGCCTGGTCCCGGACCTTGTCCGAGGGCCTGAGCGTCGCGGGGTCCGGCTTTTACTGGGAGTCCTGCCTGCATTTCGGCGGCACCGCCCTCGCCTTGGCGTTGTGGGCGGGCCGCAGGCGCGAGGGCCGCGCCCCTCTCGCCGCCGCCGTGATCCTCCTCGCGCTGGCCTTCGGCCCCGCGGCTCCCGTCGTCGGTCGCCTCTTCGCCGTCCTGCCCTTCTCGTCCTTGTTTCGCGCGTCCGCTCGCCTGGCCCTGCCGGCTTGCGCCTTCTTCGCCTATCTCTGCGCCGCCGGGCACGACGAGGTCGCCGGGCGCCTCGGACGCTGGCGGACGGGGCTCGCTCCGCTCGTGGTCCTGCAGGCTTTGTTTTTCGCCGCGCTCAACGTCGCCGCGGAGCCGGTGCGCCGCGACTTCCCGCTCGAATGGAAGCCGGCCGCGGCCGAGTTTCTCCCGGGCGAGCGCGCGGTCCTCGACATGCGCACCGACCCCGATGCCGGCCTCGTCCTGGGGATTCCGGAGATTTGGGGCTACGGCCAGCTCGTGCCCCGGCGCTGGGCCGAGCTCCTGTTCGCGTCTCAAGGCTTTCCGCCGGAGTCGGCCGGCTCGAGCCTGATCATCCGGAGAGACCATAAGCTCCTGCGGCTGCTTCGCGCGCGCGCCGTGCTTCGGCGCGGCTCGTCCCCGGTCAAGCTCCTCGCGCCTCCGCTGCCCCGGCTCCTCCTCGTCCGCTCGTGGAAGCTCTCCCGCGGCCGCGACGAGACCCTGGCCGCCCTGCTCGAGCCTTCCTTCGATCCCGGGAAGGTCGTCATGCTCGAGTCGGCGCCCATCCCGGAGCCCGCTCCCGAAGGCCGGGGCGGCTTTGCGCGCGTCGTCGACGAGGATTCGGATTCGCTGACCCTCGAGGCCGAGCTCGACGCCCCCGCGATCCTGCTCCTGGCCGATTCCTACGCGGCCGGCTGGCGCGCCGATCCTCTCGAGGGCTCCGCGCAGGCGAGCTATCAGGTCCTGCCCGCCGACCACGCCCTGCGCGCGATCCCCCTCTCCGCGGGACGGCACCGGCTTCTCCTTCGCTACGCTCCCGCCTCGTGGACGGCCGGCGCCGCGCTCAGCCTCGCCTCGTGGGCGGGCCTGGCGGCCTGGGCGGCGCTCCTGTGACGCGCGGCGAGAGGCGCGCCGACGCGCTGACGGCCGCGGCGGTCTTCGCCGGCTTCGCGGCCTTGTTCTGGATGGGGCGTTCGCGTTCCTTCGGCATGGGCGACAGCGCCCAGCACGTCCTGTCCGCCTTGTTCTGGGCCGTCCCGCATCCGCCCGGCTATCCGCTGCAGACGGCGCTCGGTTGGCTGTGGTCTCGGCTGCCATGGGCCGATCCCGGCGCGGCGGTGAACGGGCTTTCCGGGATATATTCCGCCGCGGCGGCCGCGGCGCTGTTCTGGCTTCTTCGCCGCGGCGGCGCGCGTCAGGCGGCGGCCCTGATCGGGGCGGCGCTGATGGCCTTCTCGCCCTTGTTCTGGTATTACGCGCTCGTCGCCGAGGTGCGCGCCCTCAACGATCTTCTCGCCTTGGCCGCGGCCTGCTGCGCTTTCGCCTGGTCGCGCTCCTCGTCGTCGCGCGCGCTGCTCGCCTTCTCCCTGCTGTTCGGCCTGGGGCTGTCCCATCACCCGACCTATGTCTTCCTGATCCCGGCGTACGCCGCGTGGCTATCCGCGCGCCGGCCGTCGGGAAAGCTGGCCGCCCAGGCCGCGGGCCTCCTTCTGCTCGGCCTCGCCGGGCCGTACCTCCTGCTCGGCCTGCGCCTGAGCCGGGGCGCGCCCGTCTACAACCTGTTCGAGGTCCGCGGCTGGGGGGATCTGTGGCCGCTGTTCACGCGCGCGCGCCTCGGCGGACCGCTGCGCATGGCGGGAGGAGCGCCCCTCCTCGGCTCGATGCGCTTCGACTTCGCGCGGCTGGCCGAGCACGCCGGCTGGTTTCTTTCCTCGTTATGGACTCACGGCGGCCCCGTCGCGCTGCCGCTGTCCGCGCTGGGCGCGGCCGCGCTTTGGAAAAACGACCGGCGCGACCTCACGGCCTGGACGCTGTGGCTCGCGGCGACGGCCGGGGTTTATCTCGTCTTCAGCAGCCAGCAGATGCCGCCCGTCGACCCGGAGTACGCGCGCGCGGTGGCCGCGCGCTTCCATCTGCTTCCGCTGATCTCCGTGTTCGCCCTGGCCGGCCTCGGCGCCGAGGCGCTGGCCCGGCGCGTCCGCCCCCGCCTCGTCAACCTGCTGCTCGCCGCCGTCCTCGCGACGCCGCTCGCGCTGCGGCCGCTCTCCCTTGCCCGTCAGAATCCGCTGCGCGACTACGCCCGCGGCCTGGTCCGAGACTCTTCGCCCGGCGACTTCGTCGTGCTCGGCGGCGACGACACGATTTTCGCGGCGCTCGAGATGGAGCTGCTCGGCGAGACCGGCGGCCGGGTTTTCCTCTGCCCGGCGATGTTCGCTTTTCCTCCCTATCAGCGCCGCCTCCAAAGCACCTATCCCGGGGTCAAATTGCCCCCGCCCGGTCCCCGCGGGCTGAGCACGGACTGGTCGCTGTGGAAGAAGCTCAACCCCGGCCGCGCCGTGCTCGCCGAATCGTCGCTGCGCGACGACGTGCTGGCCGATTTCCCGAAGAGCGTGCCGCAGGGCACCGTCATCCGCGTGGAGTCCGTCGCCGCGCCCTCCGACCCCGCCGCCGACGCCCGCCGCTTCCTCGACGCGCCGGAGACCGGGGCGTTTACGCGGCGCCAAAGCCGGACGTGGACGCAGGAGATCTATCTTCTTCACGCGCGCCGTCGGATGGCGGAATGGCTGGCCTCCCGCCTCGACCCGGATCGGGACGGGGCGCTGCGCGAGCGCCTGGTCCTATTAATGGAAGCGCTGTGAACGCCGCGAGAGGCTCCGCCGTCGCCGCCGGCCTCTGCGCGCTGCTGACCGCGTGCCTTTACCACCCCATCCTGGCGCACGGTTTCGTCAACCTCGAGGATTACTGGCTGATCGTCGACAATCCTCATTTGCGCGGCCTGAGCCGGCCGGACCTCGCGTGGATGTTCACGAGCCTCGATTACGGGACCTACCAACCTCTGGGCTGGCTGACCTACGCCGTGATTCACGCCTGGAGGGGCCTCGACCCCGCCGCGTTTCACCTCGTCAGCTGGCTGACGCACGCCGCCTGCGCCGCCCTGCTCTTCCTGGCGGCCGTCCGCGTCCTGCGCGCCGCCGCTCCGCGGGCGACCGAGCGCGACCTTCTGACGGCCGGGGCCGCGGCCGCGTTGACCTGGGCGCTCCATCCGATGCGCGTCGAGCAGGTCGCCTGGGCCACGGGGCTTCCCGACGTGCTGGCGACGTTCTTCTTCCTCGCGGCCGTGCTCGCGTATCTGCGGCCGAGCCTCGGCCTCTGCCTCGGCCTCTACCTCGTTTCGAGCCTGTTCCGCTGGAAAGGCGTGAGCCTGCCGGTCGTGCTCCTCGCGCTCGACGTCTTCATCCTGCGCCGAACGCTCGACCGGCGCGCGTGGCTCGAGAAGCTCCCGTTTTTTCTCGTCGCCGCGGCGTTCAGCGCGGTCAACGCGCGCAGCAAGCTTCTGCTCGCGCCGGGGCACGCCTTCGATCTCGGCCTGCACGCCGCCGCCGGCCCGATCTTTTATCTGGGCAAGCTCCTCGCTCCGGTTCACCTGACCTTGGACTACTGGATTCCCGAGTCGCTACCGCTGGCCGCGGCGTTCGTCGGGCTCAGCGCCGCGGTTTTCGTGAAGGCGGAGCGGCGCGAGTCGGCGGGCGCCGCCTGGGCCTGCTTCGCCGCGGGGCTGGCGCCGAGCCTCGTCATGTCGTTTCGCGGCCTCGTCGTCGCGCACGACCGCGCGACCTATCTGCCGGCGCTGAGCCTGCACCTTCTGCTCGGAGGCGGCGTGCTCGCCGCGCTGCGCGGCGGCCGCGCGCGCCGGCTGGCCGCCCTGGCCGCCGTCGTCGTCGTCGTCGCGGCGCTCGGCGCGCTGTCGCGGGCGCAGCTTCCGGTCTGGCGCGACTCCGAAAGCCTCTGGCGCCGCGTGCTCGCCGAGCCCGCGCCTCCGGATTACGCGCACCTCAGCCTCGCCCACGCCCTGCTCGAGCAGGGCCGCCGCGACGAGGCCGCGGCTGAATTGCGCGAGCAGCTGAGGCTGTTTCCGGGCGACCGGCGCGTCGAAGGGCTGGCCCGCGAGCTCGGGCGCAGGTGACGGATTTATCGCAATCTCTTGACCATCGAGCCTCACATCCGTATAATCCTCAAATTCGGCAATATATGGCGTCCAATAACACTGGATGTCCAACCAATCCGCGGAGGACTTGAATGGACTTTATTCAAAGCATGAGATTCCCGTTCGTGCTCGTGATGGGAATTTCCTTGATCGCGCTCGCGACCGCCTTCTGGCTCATCAACTGGGTCATGGCCAAGGACACCGGCACCGATGAGATGCGCAAGATCTCCGACGCCATCAAGGCCGGAGCCGAAGCCTACCTCCGCCGCCAGAACTACACGATCATCACGCTGTCCGGCGTCCTCGCCGCCGTGATCTTCGTCCTGTACGCGTTCGTGCGCCAGCACAACGAGCACGATCCGGCGAACTCGATGCAGCTGGCGCTGTGTACGACCGCCTCCTTCGTCGCCGGCGCGGCCTGCTCGCTCATCGCGGGCTACGTCGGGATGTGGGTCTCGATTCGGACGAACATACGGACCGCCGCGGCGGCTCGAACTTCCCTTAATGACGCGCTGCGCATCGCGCTTCGCGGCGGCGCGGTGGCGGGCCTGTTCGTCTGCGCGATGTCGCTCATCGGAGTCGGCGGACTGTTCATCATCCTCAAGGTTCTCGGCTTCCCGTACGAGAAGATCCCGTTCATGATCGTCGGCTACGGCTTCGGCGCCTCGTTCGTGGCGCTGTTCTCCCAACTCGGCGGCGGCATCTACACGAAGGCCGCGGACGTCGGCGCGGACCTCGTCGGTAAGGTCGAAGCCGGCATCCCCGAGGACGACCCCCGCAACCCCGCCGTCATCGCCGACCTCGTCGGCGACAACGTCGGCGACTGCGCCGGCCGCGGCGCCGACCTATTCGAGTCCACCGCCGCCGAGAACATCGGCGCCATGATCCTCGGCGTCGGCCTGATCCCCTACTTCGGCTGGAAGGGCGTCGTGTTCCCCCTCGTGGCGCGCGCGCTCGGCATCCTCGCGTCGATCTTCGGCGTGCTCGTCGTGCAGTGCGAGGAGCATGAGGACCCGATGGACGCGCTCAACATCGGCTACTACCTGACGAGCTTCCTCTCCGCCCTCGGCTTCGCCGGCGCGGCGTGGTGGATGCTCCGCTCCGAGGCGGCCCCGAACGCGTGGATTTATTACACGGCCTGTGGGTTCATCGGCATCCTGACCGCGCAGGCCTTCGTCTACATCACGCAGTACTACACCGAGTACAAGTACCGCCCCGTGCTCGAGATCGCCGACGCCTCCAAGACCGGCCCGGCCACGAACGTCATCGCCGGCATCGCGGTCGGCCTCGAGTGCACGGCCGTCCCCGTGATCGTGATCTCGATCGCGATCCTGGCGTCCTTCAAGCTCGGCGTCCAGGCGCTCGGACCGGCGGCCGGCCTCACCGGCGGCCTGTTCGGCACCGCGGTCGCCACGATGGGCATGCTGGGAACCGCGGCGTACATCCTCGCCATGGACACCTTCGGCCCGATCACGGACAACGCGGGCGGCATCGTCGAGATGTCCCACCAGCCCGAGGAGATCCGCAAGAAGACGGACCGCCTCGACGCGGTCGGCAACACGACGAAGGCGCTCACGAAGGGCTACGCGATCGGCTCGGCGGCGCTCGCGGCGTTCCTGCTCTTCTCTGCATATCTCGATGAGATATTTAATTACACCGGCGTGCGCATCGGCGTGGACCTGTCCAAGCCCGAGGTGTTCGTCGCCGCGATGCTGGGAGCGATGCTCGTGTTCCTGTTCTCCGCTTTCGCGATCCGCGCGGTCGGCACCTGCGCGCAGACCGTCATCACCGAGGTCCGCCGCCAGTTCAAGGAGCGCCCGGGCATCATGAAGGGCACCGAGGAGCCGGACTACGGGCAGTGCGTGGACATCGTCACGCTCGGCGCGCTGAAGGCGATGATCGCCCCCGGCATCCTGGCCGTCGGCGCTCCGATCGTCGTCGGCCTGCTGATGCGCGGCTTCATCTCCGAGACTCAGCGCACGATCGCGGCCGAGGCCGTGGCGGCGTTCCTGATGGTCGGCACGATCACGGGCATCCTGATGGCGCTGTTCTTCAACAACGCCGGCGGCGCCTGGGACAACGCCAAGAAGTACATCGAGATGGGCACGCACGGCGGCAAGAAGTCGGACGCGCACAAGGCCGCCGTCGTCGGCGACACCGTGGGCGACCCCTTCAAGGACACCGCGGGCCCGTCGCTGCACGTTCTCATCAAGCTGCTGGCCACGATCACCCTCGTCCTCGCCCCCCTCTTCATCTAAGGGACGTCGAACCGAGATCAGCCGCCCGGCCGATTCGCCTTGGCGAATCGCACCGGGCGGCTTTTTTATCCCTTGACGCCGCGCGGGTCGTCTGGTATAATATTACTAGACAATAATTTTTATCAAACAGGAGGGAACATATGAATACGCAAACGCCCCGAAAGCCGTCCGCGACCGCCGGCCTCGGCCTGCCGGATTCGTCGCGAAGCGAGGTCCTCGCCCTCCTCGCCCCGACGCTCGCCGACGAATACGTCCTCTATACCAAGACCCGCAACTTCCATTGGAACGTGACGGGCCTCCACTTCAGCGCCCTGCACAAGTTTTTCGAGGAGCAATACGGCCTGATCGACGGCTTCGTCGACGACACCGCGGAGCGTTCCCGGGCGCTGGGCGGCCGCGCTCTCGGCTCGATGAAGGAGTTCCTGTCGAAGGCCCGCCTCGCCGAGTCCCCCGCCGCGTCCCTTAAGGCGGAGGCCATGATCGCGGAGCTTCTCGCCGACCACGAGGCCCTGGTCCGTTCGCTGCGCCGGGACGTCGACGAATGCTCCCGTCTCGGAGACCAGGGGACGGCCGACTTCCTGACCGGCCTGATGGAATCGCACGAGAAGATGGCCTGGATGCTCCGCAGTTTCGTAAACTGAAAAACATGAAGAATCGCGACGAAGTCCGAACGCTCTTCAAAGCGAAAAAGGTCCCCCTCACCCACCAGCGCCTGGCGGTCTACGAGGAGCTGGCGGGCCGCCGCGACCATCCGAGCGCCGAGTCGCTGTATGAAGCGCTGAAAAAGCCGTATCCGAGCTTGTCGCTCGCGACGGTCTACAAGACCTTGCAGACCTTGCACGAGATGGGCATGGTCGCCCGCGTCGATTCCCCCGCCGCGCAGGCGCGCTACGACGCGATCGTGTCGACGCACCACCACGCCGTCTGCTCCGCCTGCGGGGCGATCTCGGACCTGTTCGACCCCCGCCTCGACGCCCTGCCGGCGCCGAAGGCCCCGGGCTTCCGGATCGCCGGTCATTCCGTCCATTTTCACGGCCTCTGCGCGAAATGCGCGAAGGCCCGCTAATAAAGGAGAAAT
>JAHFCD010000085.1:2314-7804 GCA_023249695.1 Elusimicrobiota bacterium | reverse complement strand
CTCTACGAAGATCGTCGCCGAAGGCGACGATCCTGGCCGCCCCCCGCGGGGGCGGCCATTCCGTTGGGGGGCGATGCCGTTTCCCGCGCTGAGCGCCCGACTACTTGCTCAGGCTCCTAGTTCGCCTTCAGGTGCGGCGCCAGCTCGATGCCCAGCGCGCGCAGGCCCAGCGACAGGTCGAGGAGGAAATAGGCCACGCCGGACATCAGCGCCACCACGTCGAGCGCGAAAACGGCCACGACCAAGGTGCCGACGGGCCAGCCGGCCAGGATCTTGAGGAAGAGCAGGAAGACCATCAGGCACGACAGGAACAGGCTCGTGCCGAACAAGGTGATGCAGCCCTGCAGCCAGTGCGCGCGCTTGACCGTGATGACGAGCTGCTCGCGCAGCTGCGGAATATTCTTGGCGGCGGGATTGTCGAGCTCGCGCCCGAGCGAGCGGCAGCGGTCGATCGCCCGGCCCAGGCGGTTGGTCGCGGGGCCCAGCAGAAGCCCCACGGCCGTGACGAGCACGGCGGGGGAGATCGCGAACTGCAGCACTCGCGCGAGCGTCTCGGAGTCGGCTTCTGGAATACCCACCTTGCCGATTCTATCAATTCTTGCTAAGATGGTCGGGAACCGCGGGCGTGGTTCAATGGTAGAACGGGTCCTTGCCAAGGATCAGACGAGGGTTCGATTCCCTTCGCCCGCTCCAATCTTCCTTCCCTTCAGGATTACAGTTGAACGTCAACCGCCGCATTCTGATCAGCGCTCCCCACGAGTCGGTCCGCAGCTACCTGCGGGATCTCTCCGAGATCGCTCATTACGAATCCAAGGTGGATTCCATCGCGATCTCGCCCGCCGGAGAATCGGCGGAGGCGCGCGGCCGCTTTTTCGGGATGCCGTGGCACGGCACTTTCAGCTTCCAGTTCGCGCCGGACGGCGGCTACCACGGCGTGATGCTCTCCGGCCCGCTCAAGCGGATGGAATGCCGCATGATGATCCGCCCCGTCAACGGCGGCACGATGCTCGAGCACGACGAAGAATACGAGCTGCCCCTTTTCCTCCGCCCCCTTCGCCCGCTGGTCCGCCGCTGGCTGGACCACACCCTCGAGACCGAGCTCGACGTCATCAAAGAGCGCGCCGAGGCCCTCAACCGGCGCCTGCAGCTCCAAGTCCTCGAGGCTTAACCGGCGATGAGCCGGTAGGCGCGTTCGAACACGAGCGAACCCAGCGCCCACGCCGGAAAGAAGTCCAGGCGCACGAGATCCAGGACGGCCCACCTTTTGCCGCGGTACTCCGATTCCCACGGAGCCTCACCGACCGCCGCGCGCAGCGCGAGCCCGGTCAGCATCTCGAAGACCATGATCAGGGCCGCGTAAGCCGCGGCGCGCAGCGGCCACGCCCATCCGCCCATGACGGGCGCGAGGAGTCGAAAGCCCGGGTAGAGAAGCGCGTAGATCGTGAACATCCAAACATACGAGTAGCCGAGCAACCGCCGATCGCGCTTCTCCGACAGGACCGCGGTGAAGACCACCTCCGCCGCCACGCCGACGCACGCCAGCAGCAAAGTCCGTTCGAGATGAATCAGCATGGTGTCAGGCCAGTGAATTCGTTGAATTCGTCAGGCGCCGTGGCACTTCTTGAACTTCTTGCCGGAGCCGCAGGGGCAGGGCTCGTTGCGGCCGATCTCGGGGCCCGTCTTGACGACGGTCACCCCGGGCTTCTGCGCCTCTTCCTCGAACGCGCCTTTCTCGACGCGCTCCTTGTTCTTCTCGAGCCACGCCTGGACGGCCTTCATGTCCTTGAGGTCGACGCCTTCCTTCTGCATGTGACCGGCGAGGACGCGCAGCTGCTTGAGGAACGCCGGGTCCTTCCACTTGCGGAAGAAGGTGCCCATCATGCCCTTCATCTTGGGATCGTTGGCGATCTCGGGGGGGAGGGCCGGCATGCCGGGAGGCATGGCCATCCCCGCGCCCTCGGCGGGCGCCGGTTCTTCCTTCTTGAACGGATTCTTTATTTTAGGGAGCCAGGACATAGTTGAAAAATGGCGGAAGGGGAGGGATTCGAACCCTCGAAGGAGTTGCCCCCTTGGCAGTTTTCGAGACTGCTACCTTCAACCGCTCGGTCACCCTTCCTGAAAACGAAATTTGTTAGCGGTTGATGAAACATTTTAGCATAGGTGTGGACAGCGAGGGGTGTTTGGCAGGATAATTTTTCGAAAACCCAGATCGGTTTATTGCCCGTTTTCCTCGATGGGTCTAAGACTCGGGTTCGACGGGGTCATGCTCTGCGGAAGCTCAAAATGTCAGGGTTTACCGTCGACTTCTACTTCTTTTTTCGCCGCCGCTGAAGAAGCGGCTTATAGGCGGTCTCATAGAGGGCGAGGAGCTTCTTATCTTTGTCCCGGCCCGCCAGACGTTTGGACTCCAGGACCTGTTCCAGGCCAGCGCACGGCACGCGCACGCCTTCGACCTTGAAGACTTTTCGGGTGCGGCGCCATTGCGCGTAAGAATATCCGATGGCATCGACGAGAACGTCGATGGGCATGCCTGTCGCGCTGTCCGAGCGGACGGCGATGCGGCGTTCCAGAAGCCGTTTCAGGACCAACGAGTCGATGTGAACCAGAGGTTCGCCGCCCGCCGTAAGGCGGTAGGCGCAGCGAACGAGCACGCGCAGCGCCTTGCGCAGGTTTGCGGCCGTGGGGCGGACCAGAAGATCGCAGTCGGCGGTCACGTAGAACGAGGCCGCGTCCGGGGCATAATGGCCCAACGCCAACGCGCCGACGAGAAGGTAGTCTACTCCGGACGCGTTTAGGGCCGCGAGGACTTGGAGATGGCCGGAGCGGCTCATGAGCCGCGTACGGCTTTCCAGTACAGGTAGTGCTGATGCGCGGCGATGTGGACAAAGGTCTTGTCCGTGCCCGGCTTGTTGTAGGGTCGACGAGTGATACGGCGGGCCAGGGCGGCTAGGCGGCGGGAGCGACGCTTCATGATTCTAGTATAGCTCGAATCCGCCAGCGCTTCCAGAGCAGCTGAAATTCTGTCCGCTTTGGAGCATTCTCAGCCGATTTTAGTCAATGAAGAAATGGGTGGTTGAGTGTGCGGTTCCGGTCAATTTCGGGGAATTAACCGTAATCAGCGGTAATCAAGCTGGGAAGTTCCTCGGACAAGGTCACGGCGAATCCCGGCGCGCGAACGGCCCGGAAAAAGCGATTTCCCGGAGTCAGCGCGGGTCCAATTCGGAAACGCGCGCGAGGATTCGCGCCGCCGCCGCCTTCCGGCCGGCCCCGAGATACGACTCGGCGAGCAGGCGATGCGCCCGGAGGTCGTCGGGGTCCACGCCGACCGCGCGTTCCAGCGCCAGGAGCGTTCCCGGCGCGTCTCCCGCGCGGGAGCGAAGGATCGCGAGGTCCGTCCAGGTCTCGGCGTCGTCCGGGAAGTCCGTCAGGACGGCGCGCAGCGGCTCCTCAGCACGGTCGGATTTCGCGGCCCGGTCGAGGTCGTAAGCCGACGCGACGAGGCCGCGGCGGCGCGTGAGGCGCGCGACCAACGGGCGGGCGTCTCCGGGGACGAGGGCCCGGCGTTCGGGGACGAACTCGCGCAGGTCGTAGACGGGGTCCCGGCGCGGCCGGAAACCCTGCGCCTTCCCGTCGTCGCCGGGCCGCAGCACGCGGAAGATCCGGTAGTCGCCGTCCTCGTAGACGAGGCGCAGGCCGTGGAACGCGCCCGGCTCGAAGTGGAGGCGATAGGCCGCGGAGGCGGGGGATAAGGTCATCGCGTTCGCGGCGTAGCGCATGCTCTCGAGGGAGTCGTCGAGCACGAACGCGCTCTCGTAGAGGAGATAGCGCGCGCCGTAGCGTTCGCAGTACGCGAGCAGGTCCTCGTCACGGCCGGTCAGCGCCGCGAGATACTCCGCCGCCTTGCGCCGTGTCGACTCGGTCTCGAACTTCGGGTTCAGCAAGACGGGACGGTCCGCGAACGCGAGGATCGAGGAGGCGACGGCGAAGTTCGACGCGAAGGCGTCGTCGGGCCTCGTGTGGGACCGGACCCAGGCGAGCATCGCGCGGCGCCGGACCGCGTCCCCGAAGAGCTTCGCGCGGTCGGGCGGAGCGAAGAGATTCGCGTTCGCGAGCGCCAGCGCGGCGACGAGGGCGGCGGCGGCGAGCCCGCGCCGGCGCATCCCGTCGAGCCGCGCGAGCGCGTCCAGGCTCAGGAAGAGCACCGCGAGCCCCAGCAGGCGGCTTACCATGATCGCCCCGACGGTGAAGGCGGCCGCGCAGACCCGGAGGAACGGGTCGCTCGTCTTCCTCGTTCGGTCGGCGAGCGGGACCAGGAACAGCGGCGCGAGGGGAAGAAAGACGAACAGCGCGTCCGCCGCGCGCGGCGACTCGAACGGGGGCAGCCAAAGCAGGCGCGCCGCCTCGGTCAGCCGCGAGGGGTCGGCCGGCTTGACGAGCAGGTTGGCGAGCTTCGCGCCGAAGAGCGCCGTCACGTGGCCGTAAGTTTCGGGGCTCCCGAGACGGCCCAGGAGAAGACCCGCGGCGGCGGCGAGCGCCGCCGCCGCGGCCCAGCGGACGAGGGAGAGGTTCCAGCGGATCCGGGCGGCGTGCGCGAGGAGGAGGGCGTAGGCCGCGATCATCGGCGCCGAGACGGCGAGCCGGCTCGCGCGCAGCACGGGCAAGGCGATGCCGGCGACGAGCGCGATCGCCGCGACGACGGCGCGAGCCTCGGCGGCGGCGTCGCACGCTTTGCGGTCTCGGAAGCGCGCGGCGCAGCGCGCCGCGAGCGCGACGACGAGCACGAGCAGGACGAAGCGGCTGAAATGCCAGCCGGCGAGCGCGACGGCGAGCGACGCGCCCGCCGCGCAGGCCGTGTACCGGCGCGAGCGTCCGTCGCGCTCCTCATCGAGCGCGGCGAGGAGCCCCGCCGCGCCGAGAATCAGCCAGGGCAGCGCGAAGCCCTCATAGACGAAGGTTCCGACGAAGCGGGACCACGACGCCGGATTCGCCGCGTAGACGCCCGTCGCCAGCAGCGCCGAGAGACGCGAACGCGAGACCGTCGACGCGGCGATAAAGAACGCCGGGACCGCGAGGCTCGAGACGAGGGCGGAAAAGAGGATGATGAAGAAGTGGAACGGGATCGGCGCGGCCTTACGGACGAGGCGGTAGGACGCGCCCGCGGCCCGCTCCATGAGCAAGGTGTACTCCCGCCGCGGCTCGACGCCTTCGGGATGCTGGGCCCGGACGTCGAGCGCGGGGATTTCTTCGCCGCGCGCGGCCATCCGCGCGTAGCGATACTGGAAGGCCGATTCGGTCCAGAAGACGGCGCTGTCGTCGGCCGGATCGGGAGTCAGCGCCGTGAACGAGCCGAGCGCCGTCCGCCCGGCGGAGCCGGCGAACAAGGCGAGCACGCACGCGGCCGTCAGCCCGCGGACCATGGCGGCCGGGGGGTCGGGTCGCGTCAAGGTTTCGCGGCGGAGGAGGCCGGCCAAGCCCGGTTCGGCGGCGGGG
>JAHFCD010000085.1:0-2304 GCA_023249695.1 Elusimicrobiota bacterium | reverse complement strand
CTTTCTGAAGGAGGAACGACAGGGCGTAGCGGCCCTGTCCGACGCGGGAGAACTCGAAGGAGCCGTCGGCTCCCAGCGCCTTCGATTCGACGAGGCGGCTGACCGGCCCGCGTCCCGTGTTGAGGACGCCGACGACCTTCTGCTCGTCGTCGACGCGGAACAGGCCGGCGCGCGCGCCGGTCGGCGGCTTTCCCTTGACGGAAAGACGGCCGCGGACCCGGCCGTCGGCGAGAGGCGGCCGGTCGGGGATCGCGAGCTCCGCGGGCTTTACGGCGTCCTTGAGCCAGCGGCGCGCCCGCTCGAGGTCGCCAAAGCGCAGCCAGGCCTTCGCCAGGTTCAGGGCGTGGCCCGGCGGCAGGCGGTAGGCCTTCTCGTCGGACAGCTCCTCGAGGCGCGCGAGGTTCCGCGGATTGATCGGCGCGGCGCGGGCCAGCCACGCGCGCTCCTGGAGGGCCCCCAGCAGAGGCAGCTGCAGATTCTCCGCCAGCTTCCGCTGCGAGGCGAACGAGAGGACGGGATCCCACAGCACCGCGTGGATGCCGGGGACGGCGTCGGAGGCCTGGCCGCGGAAGCGGCTCGTGCGTCCCGGCCCCTCCAGGTACAGCATCAGTGCGTTCGCGTTGGCCTCGGTCGCGGGCACCTGCCCCGCCGTCACCCAGCCCCCGCAGTGCAGGGACAGGGGCCAGTCCCTCGCGTAAACCAGAGGCTTCTTGTCGAAGCCCAAGGTCACGACGGTCATGGCGGGCGCGACGCGGTCGGGCAGCGCGGCCGCGTCGGCGAGGCCGCCGGCGCGCCATTGGTGAAGGACGACCGCGCGGCGGTGAAGGATCACGGCGCACGCGGACACGAGCAGGACCAGGATGAGCGCGGGGCGCGCCCGCTTGAGGCGTTCGTTCGCGGCGAGGTCGTCGGGAGCGAGCGCCGAGGCCAGGCCTCCGGCGGCCGCGAAGGCCAACGTCGCGACGCTGATCAGGATCGCGTAGTTGATCAGGGACGCGGTGAAATCGGTCTCCATGCTCGGGTTCCACACCTCGACGTTGAGGCTGAACAGGAAGAGGAAAAGACGGTTGGCGGCGCCGAGCCCGAGGCACAAAGCGGCGCCGAACGCGCCGCCGAGCGCGGCCGTGCGCCCCCAGCCGGGGGCGAACCCCGCCGCGACCTTTCTCCACGACGAGAAGTCTCCCGCCCAGCCCGACGGCGACAGGATCAGCCAGGCGGACGCTCCGCCGAAAGCCGTGAACAATCCGGCGAAGACGAGGTCGGAGCTCGTCGGCATATCCGTGGTGAGGAAGGCGAGCATGCCCGACGTTTGCCAGCTCGAGGCGCCCGCGGCCAAAGCGAAGGCCGAGAGCAGCACGGCCGTCCACGCGACGGCGGGGCGCGCGACGCGGCGGAACGGGAAAGGGGGCAGATTCCGATTGAGGTCCCGCGCGACGAGCACCCAGAATCCGGCGAGCGCCGCGACGCAGAGCGGCCCGCCCCAGCGGCCGAGGCTCGTCATCAGGCGTCCCATCGCGGCGAGCTTGTCCAGGGCGCGGGCCTGAGGCCAGGACAACGGGAGCCGCGTGTAGTCGGGAGCGGAGATCGCGGCGAAGAGGCAGGCGGTGGCCAGGCCGACCACGGCGCCGCAGACGGCTTGGGCGAAGAGCCTTATCCTCATGGGCCGCAGTGTAACTGATCCTTGCCGACTTAACAAGATTCGGCTACAGTCATGGCGATGCCTCTCGGCTTGCCCCATTTCTCCGCCTACAACATCATCGGCAACCTGCTGTTCTCCGGCATCGGCTATGTCGCCTTTTCCTACGGCAAGAAGATGGACAAGCTCCAGGTGATGATCCTTGGCGGCGTCCTGATGAGCTATTCCTACATCGTCTCGGACACGGTCTGGATGTACGTGATCGGAACTGCCCTGACCGCCTGGGTCTGGTCCGCCCGGAATGCCTGACCGCCTGCGACACTTCCCGACGCCCGCCGGCGTCTAATCCTCGAGGGCCTTAAAGGCCCGGGGGGTAGTGAAGATGAAACGGATCATGACGATGGCGGCGGCGGCCGGTCTGCTGGCGGGCGCGCTCCTGCTGCCGGCGGCGCTGCGCGCCGAGGGCAAGCCCGAGGCGCACGGCGATAAGGGCGGCAAGGAAGCCTTCGGCGAGCGCATGCGCGAGAAGCTGGGGATCACCGAGGAGCAGGAAGCCAAGCTGAAGGCGGCGCGCCGGGCGAAGCGCGACGCGGCCGCGGCGGGCCTCGCGGAGCTGGGGGCGGCGACCCGCAAGCTTCAGGATCAGCTCGAGGACAAGGCCTCCGAGA
>JAHFCD010000084.1:5159-7810 GCA_023249695.1 Elusimicrobiota bacterium | reverse complement strand
AGGAAGTTGATCTTGATCTGCATCGGCATGTCCATCCAGCCGCGGATGTCGATGTTGTCCCAGCCTTCCTTCGCGTCGCCGCGGGGAGGGTAATAGTCGATGCGGACCTTGTGGTGGAACTTGCCGTACAGCTCGGGGTAGAGCTCGGGCTCGAGGATGGTGTCGAGGACCGACATTTTAGACAGCTCTTTGGTCTTAAAAGACCCAGGATCGTCGAGCACCTCTCCGTCGCGGTTGCCGAGGATGTTCGTCGAGTACCAGCCGGTGAGCGCCAGCATGCGCGCCTTGAGCATGGGCGCGATCGTGGTCTTCATGAGCGTCTGGCCGGTCTTGAAGTCCTTGCCGCAGATGGGCGAGCCCGTCTGCTCGGCGAGTTCGACGAGGGCCGGGATGTCCGCGGACAGGTTCGGCGCGCCGTTGCCGTAGGCCATGCCGAGCTTGATCGCGGCGTAGGCGTAGATCATCGACGGAGGGATCATCGGATCGTTGTCCTTGAGGCCCCGCTCGAAGGACTCGATGTCCTCGTGGGATTTCGAGTGCTCGGGCAGACGCTCGGTCGAGCCGCACCACAGCATGACCACGCGGTCGCAGCCGTTCTTCTTCTTGAACAGCTCGATGTCGGCCATCACCTGAAGGGCCAGGTCCATCTTGGTCTTGCCCTTCTTGCAGACGGCCGGCTTGATGTTCTTGATGTAGACCGGGTCGTAGACGGCGAGCATCGGCTTGATCGCGGAGAGCTCCTTCTTGATGGGTGCCAGCATGGCCGCGTCGAGGACGCCGCACTTCGTCGCCGCGACGAACACGTCGTCGGGGAAGAAGTCCCAGCCGCCGAACACGAGCTGGTCGAGGGAGGCCAGGGGCACGAAATCCTTGATGAGCGGCGAGCGGTTCTCGTAGCGCTTGCCCAGGCGGATGGCCTGCATCTGCGTGACGGAGCCGACCGGGGTGCCGAGGCCTTTCTTGACGAGCTCCACGCCGGCGATGAAGGTGCTGGTCACCGCTCCCATGCCGGGGAGGAGGACGCCGAGCTTGCCTTTAGCGGGCTGGATACGGCTGTCGTGCTTGTTCATTTTGATTGACTCTCCTGAGATACCGCATGATCAAGAAAAAGAGGGTTCCGCCGACGGCGGCCGCCCAGAGAAACTCGTAAACCATGTCCACGAAAGCGAGGAGCACGAGCAGATAGATGAAGTCGCGCTGCGCGAGCGAGTTCTCGAGGCGGGCGAGCTTGGAGTCGACGCCGTCGCCGGCCGCCTGCTCGACGACGCCCGTCTCGGAGCCGCGGACCTCGCGGCGCGCGCGCCGGTGGCCCCAGGCCGTCCAGGCCGACGCGAGGACGCCCGCGTCCGCCACCGCGGCCAGGACCAAGGTGTGGACGCCGTTGCCGGTGAGCCAGAAGCCGAGGCCCAGGCAGGAGAACAAGGCGACATGCACCAGGTTGTCGCCCCAGAAGTCGAGGTCGGAGCCGAGCGGGCTTTCCTGGAAGCGTACGCGCGCGAGCTCTCCGTCGCAGCCGTCGAGCACCGAGTGCAGCCAGACGAGGAGCGCCCCGGTCACGTAGTGAAGGCGGGTGTCGCCGAGGAAGAACGTCGCCCCGATCAGGCCCAGGCAGGTACTGAAGACCGTCATCTGGTTCGGCGTGACCCCGGTGTCGAGCAGGGCGCGGCTCGCCGCGAGCGAGAGGTGGCGGTCGAAATGCCGGGCCATGAAGCCGTCCTGCGGCTTTGGCCCCGCCGCCATGAGCCAGTCCACGATCGGGCCCTGCGAGAACGGCGCCTCGAGGCGAATGCAGGAGCCCTCGGGCAGGGGCTGCTTGACGCGCGAGATCAGCTCCTCGCGGGAGAGGACGACCTGGACGACGCTCAGCGCGGAGGCGTCCTCGTAGCTGACGGAGGCCGGGAAATTCTGCCGGCCGATGAAGGCGAGCGTCTCGACGCGGATGAAGTGGTCGGCGGACAGCCCGAGATAAGGCGGCTCGCACTCGTTGAGCGCGGCCTCGCCCTTCGTCACCCAGCGCACCTCGAGACCGGGCGGCAGGCGCAGGCTCGCGAGCTG
Organism: Elusimicrobiota bacterium; assembly: GCA_023249695.1. Lineage (GTDB taxonomy): Bacteria > Elusimicrobiota > Elusimicrobia > UBA1565 > UBA9628 > GWA2-66-18. The sequence goes on along the minus strand of JAHFCD010000084.1, from coordinate 5,755 downwards.
ATCGGCGTCCGGCTCGGAGACCGTGACGAAGACGGACCGGAGACCGGCGCGCGCGGCGGTGAACAGCTGGCGCTCGAGCACTCGCATGCCTCCGATTCGCCGCCGAGGCAGCGGCTCGCGCGAGATCCGCAGAACCGCGCGCTCGATGTTCGAAGGAGTCGCGAGGCGCCCGGCCGCGCGGCTCACTCGATCGGCCCCGAGTAAGTCTTAAGGAACTCAATCGTGTGGGCCCAGGCTTGCCTCGCGGCGCCCGCGTCATAGCTCGGACGCGCGTCGCAGAAAAAGCCGTGATCGGCCCGCGAGAACTCGACGCTGACGAAAGACTTCCCGGCCGCGCGGAGCGCCCGCGCGGTTTCCGAGACGTGCTCGGGCGGAATATGCGCGTCCCGGCCGCCCCAGAAAAAAAGCAGCGGCGCGCGGACTTGCGGCGCACGCTCAAGCAGCCCGGGCGCGATGCCGGCTCCATAGAAGGAGACGGCCGCGCGGAGAGGAAGGAGCGAGGCTGCGACGAAAGCCGCCCTTCCCCCCATGCAGAAGCCGACGCAGGAGACGTCGCCGGGGAGCACGGTCGCCTCGTTCAAAAGCCACGCGCAAGC
>JAHFCD010000084.1:2522-5059 GCA_023249695.1 Elusimicrobiota bacterium | reverse complement strand
CGGCCGCGCGGAGAGGAAGGAGCGAGGCTGCGACGAAAGCCGCCCTTCCCCCCATGCAGAAGCCGACGCAGGAGACGTCGCCGGGGAGCACGGTCGCCTCGTTCAAAAGCCACGCGCAAGCCGCCTCGAGATCGCGCTCGAGGCCGGGGATCGTCATGGCCTTCATATGCTCGAGGGCCGGGGCGACATCGTCATAGCGCCCCTGAAAATCGGGCGCCGTCCGGTGGAAGAGCTCCGGAGCCAGCGCGACGAAGCCCTGGTAGGCGAAGCGCTGGACGACTTCACGGATGTGGGCGTTGACTCCGAAGGCCTCCGGCAGCACGATCAGCCCGGGATGCAGGCCGGATGTTCCCGGCCGCGCCAGGTAGGCGGCCATCGTGGTCCCGTCATTCACGGGGATCGAAATCGCGCCGGTCTTAATCTCGCGCATGGCCGCTTCCTGTTAGATGATCCCGCGGCTCAGTCAAACGCATTTTCCGCAGCCGCCTTTTGATAAACGTCTTCTTGGACTCGACGCTGATGAGGCGCTATGGGCGGACATGGCGGGCCTCCAGGGAGGCGGTACGGGCGACTTCTAAAAGGAAGATGAGCTTGACGCAGTTGTCCGCGGCCCTCTCCCAAGCGGACGCAAGGTCCAAGACCGGACTTCGCGGGTTGGCGCAGAGATCCAGACCCACCCAGACGACAAGCGGCGGCCAGCCCGCCGCGGCTCTCGCGAACGCGGCAGCGCCGCGCTCGCCGCGCCTTTCCGCATCCGCGATCGAGCGATCGATTTCAACGAGCCACGCGGCGTGGAGCTCCCGGTAAAGAGTGAGAAGTGGTTTGCTCGGCTCTCGACGATTCGCGCTGCTCATAACGACGGCGCCGCGAGCACGGGAACAGCGGCGTGTCTCATAACGCGCTCGACCGTGGTGCCGATCACGAGGTCTCCCAACAGGGACTTCCGGTGCGCGGTCAGCACGAGCAGGCCGTGCCGGCGAGACTCTTCTAGGATCACCTCGATCGGCTTGCCGTTTCGTACGATGATCCGAGGCCGCAGCTTGTCGAGCAAGGCAGCGGGCAGGCTCGAAAGGCGGGTCTCGATGATCCCGCGCGGGCTGCGCCTTCGCGCTCCGGGTTCGACGACGTGCAGGATCAGAAGCGCCGCTCCCAGATGAGCCGCGGCGCCCGCGGCCAGTTCCAGGCCCCTGTCCGCGTAGGATTCAAGATTCATCGGCGCAAGCACCGTCCGCACCTCGGCCGGGTCCTCCCTGACGACGAGCAACGGCGCCGGCGCTTCGCGAGCGACCGCCTCCGAGACCGAACGATGCAGGAGCCTCATCGCCCCCGATGGGCAGTGCGCGCCCATGACGATGAGATCCGCGCGGCGCGCCCGTCTCAGGATCACGGACACCACGTCACCCGGCTCGACGCGCCACTCGGACGCTTGCGCACGCGCCTCACGCATGGAGAGCTCAATGCGCTCGGCGTCGGCAGGCGCCAGCGCCGGCGACGGCAGGCCCTCGACCGGAGCCGGCGGCATGGGGTAGACGAACAGGGATTCGAGCCGGGCACGGCGCGCGGCGAAGCGCCGTGCCCAGGCCCATGCGCTCCGTGAAGCGGGCGTCAGATCATCGGGTACGAGGATGCGGCGGGCCGGAAACGTCATCGCGGCCTTTTCGAGCGTCATCGAATTCCTCCACGTCGAGGGGAGCCCTTCTCAAAGACCGGAATCCGGCGCAGACGCGCGCGCAAGAGCCTGGCGATCTGGATAGAGGCTTCGGCGCGCACGCGCGCGAAGCTGGGCCAGGAGTTGATATCGATGACGAATATCCTGCCTTCATTGGTCACGATCGCGTCGCCGCCGAAAACCTCGACCTTAACCGCCGCCGCGGCGAGCTCCGCCTGTTCCGCCAGGTCCTCAAGCTCGAACGGCTCGCGCCGCGCGCTGGATGGGTCGTGGTAAAACCACGTGAACCACTGCCCGGGACCAACGCCGTAGAACTTGATGAGGTCGCCGTCGACGTGACGCTGAACGGCCATCTCCCGGATCTCTCGGCTCGCGAACTCACGGCGGATGGCGTCGACGCCTCTCCAGTCACGCGAGAAAACCACGTCGTACGCGCAGGTGTTGTGCACGTCTCCTCGCTTAACCCAGTAGCCGCCCTCCGCCTCGAAGCCCGGCGCCTTCGCGTTCGCGTCGGCCGTCGTACGGCGGACTTCGGTCGGCGGATAGGAGAGGCCGGGAGTCGCGGCGAAAGAGGCGAGCATGCGAGCGCGATAGCAGCCGAGCACGGAATCGGACGGGTTGACGACGATGATCCCGGTCTCGGCCTCGATCTTCCTAAGCCGCATCAGCCGCGGATAGGTCTCGCACATCGGGACGATCATGTCATAGGCGGAGACATCGGCGAGGTCGAACTCCTCGGGCGCGATCACGGCCGTTTCTGTCTTAAGAATCGACAACTGGTCCATGACCGCCTTCAGGATCAGGGCATCGTCCGACTCTCGATTCGGCGAGTTTTGAGTCTCGCGCAGAATGCCTAAGGTTTTCATCG
>JAHFCD010000084.1:0-2422 GCA_023249695.1 Elusimicrobiota bacterium | reverse complement strand
CGCCGCGCTCCCCATGGGCCGGAGGGCTCCTTCTTGACGCAAGCCATGCGTAATTATATGATTAATACGCTAATCATTAGCAAGCTCATGGCATCCTCCTACTTCCTGAAGAACCTCCCGTCCCGCGGCGTCCTGAAGGCGATGCGCGCCGATTTTCCCATGCTCGACGTGGAGGCGGTCGAAGTCTTCATGGTCCTCTCCCGCCTGTCGAGCAACATCCTCGAGAAGCTGGACGGCCAGCTCGCCCGCGCGGGAACGTCCCAGGCCCAGTTCTGCGTGCTCAGCCATCTCTTCCGGCAACCGGGCGAGTCCTGCGCTCCTTCAGCGCTCGCGGACGCGATCGGCTTGAGCCGCCCCACCATCACGGGGCTGCTGGACAGGCTCGAACGCGAGGGCCTGCTCCAGCGCGCGCCCGCGCCCGGCGGGGACCGCCGCTCCCTGAAGATCAAGCTCGCCGCGAAAGGCCGCCGCCTCGTGCGCGCGGTCATGCCGGCCCGACTGCGCGGCATCGCGGGCTTGATGGCCCGCTTGAACGGGGCGGAGCGGAGGTCGCTGCTGGATCTTCTCGACAAAGTCGCCGAGGGGCTCCCCGCCTTGGAGAAGCGATGAAGAGCGCGCCCGCGGTTTCCCGCGATCTTCCCTCCGGAGCGATCCTCGGGCTCGGCTGATCCTGGAGCGAACCGTGAGAGAGATAAGTATCAATACGATCGCGATCCCGGTGCAAGACGGCACCTCGATGGGCGCCTATCTGGCCCGGCCGTCGACCGCCGGCCGCCATCCCGGGCTGCTCGTGCTGCAAGAAGCCTTCGGAGTCAACGAGCACATACGCGACGTGGTTCGCCGTTTCGCGTATCACGGCTTCGTCGCTTTGGCGCCGGAGCTCTACCACAGGACGGCGCCCGGTTTCGAGGGCCTTTATGACGACGTCGGGACCGCGGTCGCTCATATGAAGGCGATGACTCCGCGCGGCCTTGAGCTCGACCTCGAAGCGGCCTGCGCGTGGCTGATGAACGAAGCCCCGGTGCTTCCCGGCGAGGTCTCCTGCGTGGGCTTCTGCATGGGAGGCCGGGCGGCTTTCGTCGCGGCCGCGCTTCTTCCGCTGCGGGCCGCCGTGTCGTTCTATGGCGGCGGGATCGCGTCGGGGCTGCTCAATCGCGTGCCTCAGATCCACGCGCCGATGCTCTTTTTCTGGGGCGGACTGGACAAGCACATCCCGCCGGAGCAGGTCGCGGCCACGACGCAGGCGCTGCGCTCGGCCGGAAAGGCCTTCGTCAACGTCGAGTTCTCCCAAGCCGACCACGGCTTCTTCTGCGACGCCCGGCCGAGCTACGATCCGGGCGCGGCGCGGCAGTCCTGGGCCCACGCTCTCGAATTCCTGAAAAGCCGCTCGGGATAGTGCGCGTGAATTCACAGCCGGCGGGAGGCGGCGCAGGCGGTCGGGCTTTCATGGCCCGCGCGCGCCTCGCCGCGATCCGGGGGTTCGGGGCCGCCGGCATGACGGGGCTGCTCTCCGCGGGGCTCATCTTCGCCGGGGTCGCGTCCGCGGCGGCCGCGGCCGCTCCGGCGGGCGCCGAGCCGGCCTTCGCCGCCTTCGACAGGACGCGCGAGCTGGGGCGGATATCCCCCCACTTGCCGCTTTACGTCGTCTACGGCCCGCAATCGCCCGAGGCGAAGTATCAACTCAGCTTCAAATACCGCCTCTTCAGCGCGCCGGGGGACGGCGATCTGCGCGGGGTCTATTTCGGCTATACGCAGCGGGGCCTCTGGGATGCCGGCGCCCCCTCGAGCCCGTTCTTCGACACGAGCTACATGCCGGAGCTGTTCTGGGCGTCATTGTCGCCGTCGGAATCCTACGCCGCGGGCGGCGGAGCGCACTGGCTCGGTTATCACGCCGGCGTCCAGCACGAATCCAACGGGAAAGACGGCGCCGCCTCCCGAAGCCTCAATACCGCTTACGCGCGGCCGATCGTCATGTTCGGCGACTTGGGCGGCTGGAACCTCGTCCTCGCTCCCAAGATATTCGCCTACTTCGGCAGCCTGGAGGACAACCCGCTCATCGCCGATTATCGCGGCTACGTCGAATGGACGGCGGTCTTCGGAAAAAAAGACGACCTCTCGTTCAGCGTGCTCGGCCGCACGGGCAGGCGCTTCAATCGCGGCGGCCTGGAGGTCGGCGTGACGCACCCGGTTCGAATCCCGGCCGCGGGGTTCGCCTCCTTCGCGATGCTGCAGTGGTTCGAGGGCTACGGCGAAAGCATGCTCAGCTACGACCGGCGCTCGTCCGCGATCCGCATAGGTCTCGCCTTCGTGCGCTGATCGGCCCGTCCCTCGACGGCCCGCGGCGTGAAGTTCCGTGTTTCCTTGCGCGGCGCCTTCAAGTAGTCGCATAATGAGACCTAGTCTTGATTTGAGACCAAAGGAG
>JAHFCD010000083.1 GCA_023249695.1 Elusimicrobiota bacterium | reverse complement strand
CAGCCGTCGCCGCCGTTGGTCGCGCCGCCGGCGTAGCCGCGGCTGCTGACCGTGATGCTCGAGCCGGCCTGAAGATCGAAGGTCCCCGTCACCAGTATGTTGACCGAGCTGGTGCTCGTCACGGACTCGGAAACGTGAGACAGCGAAGAGCCGGACACCATGGTGAAATCACCGTTGAAGACGAGCTGACGGGTGGTCCCCTGGGTCAGGCCCGCGTTCTTGTAGATCAGGACGCTCCCGCCGTTGGCAATCGTCGTGGAGACGGTCAGCGCCACGGCCGTCCCCGCCGGACTGCCGAGCGTCAGGCTCGAGAAGCTGATCTGCGGGCCGCCCGCCGGGACCGCGACGTTCGCCGCGATCGCGATCGTCACGGCGTCGGTCTTCGTCGGCACGCCATTGGGGCTCCAGTTGGTGCCGGTGTTCCAGAGGCTGTTGGTCGCACCCGTCCAGGTCTTCGGGGAGATGAGGGTCAAGGTCGAGCCGAGGTTGGCCCACGCCGTCTCCGCGCCCTTGTGGTTGATCGCGCGCACGAAGAAGGTATAGGTCGTGTTCGAGGCCAGGTTCTCTACCGTCGCCGAGAGCGTCGCCCCGGCCGGCGCGGTGTCGAAAAAGACGTTGTCGGGCAGCTCGTTGGGATACGCGTAGCCGCTCGAGAAGGCGACCGTGTAGGTCGTCACGTCCACGGGGTTGCCGTTGCGGCTCCAGGAGACGGTCGCCGAGGTGAAGTTGACCTCGACGAAGGGCTCCGCGACGGCGGCGGGGATCGCGGCCATGGTCGCGCTCGAGCCGAAGTCGGCGTAATCGGTCAGCGCGCCATGATGATGGCTGAAGGCCGCGACGCGCGCGTAGTAGGTCGTGTTGATCGACAAGCCCGCAAACGGCGCCGAGAGGTTGAAGGTCACCGAGGAGGCCAGCACGGGGCTGTAGGAAGGATTGTCGGCGATGTCGGCATAGTAGGTCGTCCACGGCGACACGGCGTCGTAGCCCGGGTCGACGGCGCCCGACGACCAATTCACGGTGAACGCGGTGGCGGACACCGGCTCGTACGCCCCGGCGTCCGGGGAAGCCCCGGGCGGACCGGCCATCGTCGCGCTCGATTCGCCGACGGCGAAAGCGGAGTGAGCGTGGCCGACGGCTGTCACGAACAGGTGATACGTCGCGTTGAGCTGAAGGCCGCTCACCGGCAGAAGCACGGGCGAGGTGTCGGGCACCGTGGTGACCGCGACGTCCCATTCTCCTCCGGGCGGATAGGCGGCGACCGTGCTCAGAGTCACGGTGAATGTCGTCACGCCCAACGGATTGCCGTTGGTCAGCCAGCCGGCGACGGCCGAGGAGAACGAGACCTCATCGTAGACGACGACGGCCGCCGCCGCCGGGCGCGTGGCCGTGCTCCCGATCAAGGCGAACTCGCCCTGCGCCCCGATCCAGTTGACGCCGCCGGCGAAGAGATAATAGGTGGTGTTCGCCTCGAGCCCAGTCACCGCCGCCATCGGATCCGCGCCCCCGGGCACCGTGCTGGTCAGGACCCGGTTGCCGTCGTCGGTGTTAGGGTAGGCCGGGCTCGTCGTCGCGACGACGCTGTAGGTCGAGACGCCGCCGGAGCCGTTGCCGTTGTGCAGCCAGCGCACGGTCAGAGAGCTCTCGTGCACCGCCGCGAGCGGCTCCGGCGCCCCGGCCGGCGCGAAGGCCCAGGTCACCGTCGAACCCAACGAGGCGAAAGCGCTCGACACCGAGCGGGTCGTGGCATAGACGCGGAAGTAGTAGGTCGTGTTCACGTCGAGGCCGCCGGTCGAGTAGAAGAGGTTGTAGGTGTCGGTCGCCGTGACGATCCCGGAGAAATCGAAGGTCTTCGAGGCCTTGGCGTGATAGCGCGCGTTGAAGGGGTTGCCGTTGCGCTCCCAGTACGCCGTCATCGACCCGGTGCTTATATCCGTGTAAGGCGGCTCGCCGGGGAGAGGCTCGTTGACCTGGAACCGGGTCAAGGTCGAGCCGAGCACGAGCCAATTCGCGACGCCGGCGTGGTTCAGTGAGCCCGCCCGGAAGTAATAGGTCGCATCGGTGATCAAGCTGGGCTCGGAGACGGTCAAGGTCGAGAGCGTCACGTTGAAAGTCGCCGAGGACGAGATCACGCCGCCGGGGGAGAGAGCCCCGAAGTTCGTCGAGGACGCCTCGACGACATAGCCCTCCGCCGTCATCGAGGACACGTCCTGAAGCAGGGACGGCCGCGGGACCCATTGCGCGGCGGCGGAGGTGAAATTGACATCGACGAAAGACTCACTTTGGAGCGAGACCGGCAGGGCCAAGGTCACGAAGGTGGAGAGGCTTGACGCGTAGGACAGGCCGCCGGCGGAGTCCTTCGTCCACAGACGCGTCCAGTAGGTCGTGTTCGGCTGAAGCCCTGCGGCGCTCGTGCTGACCGCGGCGCCCGGGGAAGTCCCCGCCGTCGAGAACACGATGTCGGCGTCGCTGAACAGCGTGAAGGTGTCCGGCACGGTGTAGCTCGCCACGCGGATGTAGTAGCTCGACCCGGGGGCGAGCGCGCCCCGGTCCCCGTCGAGGCCGGGCGCGGTCCACTGCAAGGTCACGCTCGACGCCGATATGTCGTCGCGGCCGGCGAGGTCGGTCACCGTGCCCGGGAAGGCGACGATCTGCGCGAAGCCGGGGGCGAGGCGGTTGGACGTCGTGGCGACCGAGGATCCGGCGACCTCCTCGCCGAAGGCCGCGTCGAGGCGGTTGTTGCTCGTCGCCGCGCCGCTGGTCCCCCCGGCCCCGCCCACGGCGCCGCGGGTCAGGTCGTTGTGGTCGCTGGTCATGCGCTCGCCGGCGCGCAGGCGCCAGGGAAGCACGAGCGCCGCCGCCGCGATCAGGATCGCGGCGGCGAGGCCCCCTCGGGGGGGACGGCGCTTATTTGACGCGAGCGGCGCCAAGATACGATCCCGCGGTCACCGTCGTGTTCGTCGCGATGCTGGCGAACTGCGCCCATTGGAGCTTGAGGAATCCCGCGGTGCCTCCGTTGACGACCGTGCCGGTGATGAAGATCGGGTTGATGATGTTCGCGCCGATGGAGATCAGGGGGCTGGAGGCCCCGGAATTGCGCAGCATGCCGTTGTTCACGGTGGCCAAGGTGCCGTTGTTGCCCATCCAGCCGACGTTCATCGCCGCCCCGGCCGGCACGGTGAAGCCGATCCGGATGTCGTTGGTGGCCACGGTCGAGGAGGCGATGATCAGCCCGTAAACGCTGTAGGTCTCGTTGGCGCCGATCGGGATCGCCAGCTCGTTGTCGTCCTGGAGGACGATGCTCGAGAGCACGTCCTCGTTGGCGGCCTTCACGGCGACCGTGCTCGCCCCGATGCCGAAGAATTGCTTCGCGGTCACCGAGCTCGTGAACGTGCCCGTCGCGGCGGTGATGCCGGTGCCCGTCGCGTCGATGCCCGTGCTGTCGGCCGCTATTTTCAGCGTGCCGCCCCCCATGCTGATGCCCGAGCTCGTGGTGATGCCGAAGGTGCCGACTCCGGTCGAGCTGACGGTCGCGTACGTGGCGGTCCCGGCGACGATGCCGTACGGCAGGGTCAGGTTGCCGGCCGCGGTGAAGGTCGAGTAGGTGAGGCCCGAATTGACCCGGATGTCGCCGTGGTTGACGAGCTGCATCGAGGTGAAGGCGTACGGGCTCATCGTCAGCGGCTGGCGGGGAAGCATCTCGCCGTCCCCGTCGCCGGCGACGGTCACTCCCAGATAGGCCGACGCGCCGGAAAAAAGATCGGCATCGAGCAGCGCGCTCGTGCCGATTTGCACGGCGAAGACGCCGTTGGAGACCGGGACCGTCATCGGCTCGGTGTAGAGCGCCGCGCCCCCGGTCGGCGCGGCGTAAATCCGGAAAGTCATCACGATGTCGCCGTTCTTCGGGTTGTTGCCGGCGGGGTTGATCAGCTTGCCCTGGAACGGGATGCGCAGGGGCAGCATGACGGCGGCGGCGGGAAGGGCGGCGGCGAGCAGAAGGAGGATGGGCAGCAGGCGTTTCATGGGTATCCTGTACGGCGTTTGGGATGCATTCACCCGGTCAAATGGGAATGGACTATGACCGGGCGTGATGCGGCGCGTGGGGGAGCGGCAGGGAGGACGTCGTTTTGCCGCTAGACGGCGGCGGGCGGGGCGCGGCTGGGAGGCGGGGAGGCGGGAGGCCTCTGGGGAAGGAAGAGGTCCGGCGCGATGGAAACGATCAGGTAGGCGGGCTTAGCCGGAATCTGGACGAACGCCGCGCCGAGGGTCGGCGCCGGGACGAACGGGGTTTGCTTGAGAGACCGGGGCACCCGGGTGAGACGCGCCGGCAGCGGCACCTTCGCGGCCTTCCATCTCGGAATCGGATTCGAGGGGGCGTTGAGGACCGGCTGAGACGCGTGATAGCGCCCCGCGGCGCTCGCCGGATGGAGCAGGAAGTAAAGCCCGCGGGAGGGGAAGCACCCCAGCACGAACAGGGACAGCGGAAGGATGCTCCGCAAAAAGGTCCTGGCTGTTCCTCTGTTCATGATCTGATGACAGTGTAGCCGATAATGTCGAGGGCCGCCAACGAAGGAATTGCGATATTTTCGGCACGCTAAGCCGTGGGTTCCGGCCCGATCTTCTTCATGACGGCCTGTATCAGATCCATCGGCAGCGGGAAGAAGAGGGTCGTGTTCTTCTCTCCGCCCAAGGTCTGGGCGGTCTGCAGGAAGCGCAGCTGCATGCCCGAAGGCTGGGCGCTGAGTATGCCCGCCGCCTCGGCCAGCTTTTTGGACGCCTGCATCTCGCCTTCGGCGATGATCACCTTGGCGCGCCGCCCCCGCTCCGCCTCTTTGTCTTTAGGGGCGGGCCGCTCTCCGGCGGCCGCTGGCGTCCGCGTCCTTCGCCGGGCTATACTTGTGCTCAAGATGAAGGAACGGACCGATTGGTATAAGGACGCGATCATCTATGAGCTGCGCGTCCGCTCGTTCCATGACTCCAACGGCGACGGCTTCGGCGACCTGCCCGGCCTGACGGCCAAGCTCGACGACTTCAAGGCGTTCGTCGCGGCGGCGCACGAGCGCGGCCTGCGCGTGATCACCGAGCTCGTGCTCAACCACACCTCGGACCGCCACCCCTGGTTCCAACGCGCCCGAAGCGCGCCGCCCGGACACCCGGACCGAGCCTGGTATGTCTGGAGCGTTGATGCCAAGCGCTACGCCGGCGCGCGCGTCATCTTCAAGGATTTCGAGGAGTCGAACTGGGCGTGGGACGAGGAGGCCAAGGCCTGGTTCGGGCACCGCTTCTATTCGCACCAGCCCGAGGCCAACGCCGGGCGTTGGCCGCTGACGCTCGGACCGCGCGGCTTCTGCTGGTTCGCCCTGGAAACGGCATGAGCGGGCGGCGGCTCGTCGCGCTCGACTTCGACGGGACCCTGGCGGCGCTCAAGCGCGATCCGTCCGCGGTCCGCCTGAGCGCCGCGCGCCGCGCTTTGCTCGCGCGCCTCGGGCGCGCGCCGGGAACGCGCGCGCTCGTCCTCGGCGGAATGTACGCGGCGTCCCGGTCTTGATAAGATGAGACCATGAGAAAAACGGCGGAGTCGCTGAAGTCTCTGTCCCGGGTGATCCTCGAGCACCGCTACGGGTTCCTGCTGCTCGCCTTCATCGCGGCGGCCGGGCTGACCGGCGCCGCCTGCGTCTGGTTCATGTGGGGTTTCGAGTGGGTGTTCGATCACCGGATCTCCGGGCCCTGGCGCTGGCTCGCGACCCCCGCCCTGTTCGTCCTCTCCGTGGAGCTGATCCGCCGCTTCGCCCCGAGCGCGGCGGGGACCGGCATCCCGCAGGCCGCCTACGCCGCGCGGCATCTCGCCCCCGAGACGGAGGAGCGTCTGGCCCCGCTGACGTCGATGACGACGCTCGTCGTCAAGGTCATCGCCCTCTACCTCGGCCTGTGGGCGGGGGCCTCGACCGGGCGCGAGGGCCCGACCGTGCACGTCGCCGCCTGCATCTTCCTCGGCGTCATCCTGCTCGTGCGCCGCTTCACGCCCTTCAAGGTCGAGTTGCGCTCGGCGGTGATCGCCGGAGGCGCGGCGGGCATCGCGGCCGCCTTCAACACGCCCCTGGCCGGCGTCACCTTCGCCATCGAGGAGCTGACGGCCGAATCCTTCGGGAGCATCAAGGACTACGTCATCATCTCCATCATCTTCGCGGCGATCACGGCGAAGTCCCTGACCGGGGAATACGGGTATTTCGGCCGGCTCTCCGAGCCGCCGCCGCTGCTCCTGCCGGCCATCCTCCTGATCGGGGCGGCCGGAGGGGTGCTCGGCGCGTTCTTCTCGACGTCGATCCTGGGCGGCCAGCGCGCGCTCGCCGGGGCCCACCGCCGCTTCCGCTACGCCGTGCCCGCGCTGTTCGGGCTGGGCCTGCTCGTCGTCGCCTGGGCGTCGCCGGCCGACGTGCTCGGCCCCGGCAACGAGGCCGCGCAGACCCTCGTGCGCGGGGAGTTCGGCGCGTGGGCCTGGCAGTTCCCCGCGGCGAAGATGGCGGCCACCTTGCTGACCTACTGGGCGGGCCTGGCGGGCGGCATCTTCGCCCCGTGCCTCTCGATCGGCGCGGCGATCGGCGCCGATGTCGGCCGTCTCCTCGGGGCCCCCGTCGCGAGCTGCGCCCTCGTCGGGATGGCGGCGTTCCTGGCGGGGACCATCCAGGCGCCGATCACCTCCTTCGTCATCATCTTCGAGATGACCGGCCACCATCAGATGCTGCTTCCGATCATGCTCGGGGCCCTGGTCGGCTTCATGATGGCCAGGATCCTCGGCGCGGAGCACCTGTATCACACGCTGTCGAAGAACTACGCGCACCTGCTCGGCGCGGAGACCCCCGCCTGACCGGCGCGTCCCGCGCGCCGGGGGGCCCGGGATTTCCTAGAATAGCCCCATGGCCCTGCGTCTCTACAACAGCCTGACCCGGACCAAGGACGACTTCGCGCCCGCCGCGGCGCCGAAGGTCTCCCTCTATACCTGCGGGCCCACGGTGTACAACTATCAGCACGTGGGCAACTACCGCACCTACATCTTCGAGGACATACTGGTGCGCACGCTCCGGCTGGTCGGCTACGCGCCCAGCCGGGTGATGAACATCACCGACGTCGGCCACCTGACGAGCCAGGGCGACGAGGGCGAGGACAAGATGGAGGTCGGCGCCGCCCGCGAGGGCAAGAGCGCCTGGGACATCGCCAAGTTCTACACCGAGGCGTTCCTGGCCGACTGCCGGGAGCTCAAGCTCCTGCCCGCGGACGTTTTGTGCAAGGCGACCGATCACATCCCCGAGCAGATCGCCCTGATTCAGGCGCTCGAGGCCAAGGGCTTCGTCTATCAAACCGCCGACGGCCTGTACTTCGACACGGCCAAGCTTCCCGATTACGGCAAGCTGATGACGAAGGAGCACCTCGAGGGCCTGAAGTCCGGCGCGCGCGTCGAGGCCAACCCCGAGAAGCGCCGCATGACCGATTTCGCGCTGTGGAAGTTCTCGCCGAAAGGGACCACGCGCCAGATGGAATGGCCCTCTCCCTGGGGCACCGGCTTCCCCGGCTGGCACCTCGAGTGCTCGGCCATGGCCATGCGCTTCCTCGGTGAGACGCTCGACATCCACTGCGGCGGCATCGACCACGTGCCCGTCCACCATACCAACGAGATCGCCCAATCCGAGGGCGCCACCGGCAAGCCCTTCGCCAAGGTCTGGATGCATGCCGAGTTTCTGCTGATGAACAACGCGAAGATGGCCAAGTCCTCCGGCGGCTTCGTGACGCTCGCCGACCTGAAGGAAAAGGGCTTTTCACCGCTCGACTA
>JAHFCD010000565.1 GCA_023249695.1 Elusimicrobiota bacterium | reverse complement strand
TCGAGGCGCTCCTGGATCAGGGCGCCCTGCTGGCGCGTGAGCGTGAGGTCGGCGCGCAGCTGGATGGACTCCTTCTCGCGCTCGGAGGCGCCCTGCAGACGGGCGACGGCCTCGGCGCGTTCCTGCAGGACCTCGGTCAAGCGCTCATCGAGCAGCTTGCGCTCGCTGAGGGCCTTCGTAAGCTCCGTGTCCGCGCCGCGCAGCTTCTCGGCGAGCGCGCGCAGCGTCCGTACCTCGTCGTCCTTGGCGAGCGCGGTTTTCTGCCACTGGGCTTTTTCCTCGAGCCAGCGGCGCTCCATCTCCTGCAGGCGAACGGCGAAGTGGGTCTCGACCTCCTTGTCCTGCGTCTCGCGGGCGGCGAGCTGGCTGCGGAGCGTGGTCACCCACGTCTCGCGCTCCTGGGCCAGGCGCGCCTCGAGCTCCTGGGAGCGCCGCTCGAGCTTCAGCTTGGCCTCCTCGTTGTCCTGGTCGCGGCGGTCGCGGCGAAGCTTATCCTGAAGCTCCTTGAGGGACACCTCCACCTTCGCGGCGGTCACCGTCTCCTCCTGGCTGCGAAGCTGCATGAGCAGGGATTTTTCGCGCTCCTCGCCGAGCTTCTTCTCGAGCGCCTCCAGCTTGGTCTCGAACTCGTCCTTCAAGCGCTCGATCTTCTCCTCGCGATCCTTGGCGCCGCCCGGAAGCGCCGGGCCGGAACCGAACGAAGGGGGCGCGGGCGGCCCTCCCATCGGCGCGGCGCCGAAGGCGGGCATCGGCGGCATCCCCGGCGCGCCGGGGCGGGCCGGAAGGGGCGGCGGCGACGCAGGCTTCCCCGCCGTGGGCGGCAGCGGAGGAGGCATCGATGCGCCCCCCCGGCCCGGAGGCAGAGGCGGCGGCGGCGGAAACTTGTCGTCAAGCGCCATGGTGTTCTCTCCTTAAGATGCCCGTCAAATCGCCTGCGCCTTCATGCTGTCCACCCACTGGCGCAGCCCCGGATCGGGGTTGACCAGAAGGACCTGCTCGAATTGCGCGATCGCCTCGCTGTTGCGGCCGAGCTGAACGTAGCAGTTCGCCAGGTACTGACGCCCCTGCCACTGCGTGCCGTCCTGGGACAGCGCGTACTCCAAATATTGCGCCGCTTCCTGAAATTTTCCGGCGTCGTGGCTTTGCATGCCCGCCTGGAGATAGGGCCTGGCCGCCTCGGCCTGGGCCGGAGACACCGCCGCAGCCGGAGCCGGCAGCGCCGGCGCGAACGAGGGCGCGGCGGAGGGCCCGCCCGCGGGACCGCCCTGCCCGAGAAGATTGGCCACGGCCTGCTCGGCCGCGCGCGTGCGCGGGGCGTACTTCTCGTCCCGGTCGCTGGCGACCTCCTCGTGGAAGCCGGAGAAGGCGTCGCCGCGGCTTTGCCGGACGTTGACGGTGCCCGCCTTTTCCAGCACCTTCACGACGTCCATGATCTTGGAGCGCTCCTCTTCGACCTGCCCGGGCGTCAGGCCCGTCGCGTACTCGATGGACTCCTTCAGCAGCGACGCCGCGCCGGCCGACATGTTCGACAGGAACTTATTGACCACGTCGGGCGCCGCGCCCTGGAGCGCCTTGGCCATCGCCTCGGTCTTGAGCTCGCGCACGATCGTCTGCATGTCGCGGTCCGGGAAGGTGACGACATCCTCGAACGTCAGGATGAACTTGCGCACGCGCGCGTAGACGTCGGGCTTCTCGTTCTTCAAGTACTCGAGGATGTTCGCGCGCGTCAGCGTGTCGGCCTCGTCGAGCATCTGGGTCAGGCGCTCCATGCCGCCGACGACGAAATCCACGGACTCCTTCACGTCGGCGTCGATGGCCATCAGCTGCTCGCGGGTGACCTGGCGGATCTTCAGGGCCTCGATCGCGATCTTGGCCTGCAGCTCGACGGGCAGCAAGGTCAGGGTCGCGCGCGCGATCTCGGGCTTCAGGTAGCTGAGCACGACGGTCACGAGCCACGGCTCGTCCTGGCGAACGAGAAAGAGATTCGCGAGGCGCTTGAAATTCTCTTCGGTGATGTAGGTGAAAGGCTCGAACTTCTTCATGGCGTCCTCGTCCTCCTCCGGGGGAGCGGGCAGAGGCTCCGGCGGCTTGCGTCCCAGCATGATGTCGAGCTCGCCCTTGGTGAGCTCTTCCAAAGAGTCGTCCTTGTCGTC
>JAHFCD010000564.1 GCA_023249695.1 Elusimicrobiota bacterium | reverse complement strand
CTTGACCGCGAAGCGTTTGCTGTCGACGAAGTTGCCGGGGTTGATGCGAACCTTCTCGCAGAACTCGGCGGCCGCGTCCGCGGCGTTCGGCGAAAAATGGATGTCGGCGACGATGGGCTGATTAAAGCCGGCCTTGACCAGCTTTTCCTTGATCTTGCCGATCGCCTGCGCGTCGGCGACGGTCGGGGCGGTGATGCGCACGATCTCGCAGCCGGCCTCGATCATCTTGACCGACTGGAGGAAGGTCGCCTCGACGTCGAGGGTGTCCGTCGTCGTCATGGACTGGACCCGGATCGGATTGTCGCCGCCGACTCCGACGTTGCCCACCATCACCTCCCGCGTGCGCCGGCGGCGATAGGAATAGATGTCGGGGACGTATTTCGGGATGCGAATCAGAGTCTCGGGCATGAGAGGAAAATTATATCATTTCCCCATGAGTCTCCCGCCGACGCTGGGCATACGCCACATCGCGCTGTTCACCGGGGATTTAGCCCGGGCCGAGGCTTTTTATTGCGGCCTTCTGGGCTACCAGGTCGAGTGGCGCCCCGACGCCGACAACCTGTATTTGACCATGAACGGTCAGGATAATTTGGCCCTTCATAAAGGGAAGCCGGGCGCGGAGACGCGCCTCGATCACTTCGGGATCATGCTGCGCCGGGCCGAGGACGTGGACGCCTGGCACGAGCACCTGAAGGCCTACGCGGTGAAAGCGCCCAAAACTCATCGCGACGGGGCGCGCTCCTTTTACGTGAAGGATCCCGACGGCAACGGCCTCCAATTCATCCACCATCCGCCCATAGCGGACCGCGCGTAGACCTGTTATAATCGGCCCATGGAACTCGCGACCCGGAAGCAACGTTTTCTCGCCGCTCTCGCCGACGCCGTCATCGTCGGCGTGCCGTACGGCATCGGCTCGATGGACGCCGTCCCGGACCCGATCCGCCTCGTCGGCGTCATCGCCTCCCTGGCCCTGCTCATCGTCCAGCTGGTCATGGTCACCAAGCACGGCCAGACCTTGGGCAAGAGGCTCGCGGGCATCCGGATCGTGCTGAAGGACACGCTCGAGAACGGCGGCTTCGTCGTCAACGTCGTCAAGCGCGGCTTCCTCAACGGCCTGCTCAGCCTCATCCCCGGCTACTTCCTGGTGGACAGCCTTTTCATCGCACGGGAGGACCGCCGCTGCCTCCACGACATGATCGCGGGCACCGCCGTGATCCAAGCCGAGCCCGCCGTGGTACAATGAGGGGGTGAACCCCGCCTCCGTCGACAAACTCGAAGACATCCGCCGCAGCCTCGCCATCCTGGAATCCGTGGTCTTGGACCCCGAGCTCATCCGTGAGCTCAGCGAGGACGAGCGCATCCGTCTGATGAAGGCCGCCGGTAAGCTCGCCCGGCCCACCCGCCTCCAGCGCTCCCGAATCTCCCGCCTCGAGCGCCAGGAAGCCAAGCTCGCCGCCGCCGAGGCCGACCGCGCCGCGCGCGCCGCCTCCGGCATCCGCACCGCCCGGCTGGCCCCCGTGTTCACCGCCCCGGCTCCGGCTTTGCCTCCGCCGTCTGATGCCGCCGAGCGCCACCTATCCCGGCCCCAGGGCTGCTACTGCTGCAAGCAGGACTTCACCAAGCTCCACCACTTCTACGACAACATGTGCCCGGACTGCGCCGAGTTCAACTACGCCAAGCGCTTCCAAACCGCCGACCTGCGCGGCCGAACCGCCTATATCACCGGCGCGCGCCTGAAGATCGGCTACCACGCCGCGCTCAAGATGCTCCGCGCCGGCGCCCGCGTCATCGTCTCGACGCGCTTCCCGCACGACGGCGCCAAGCGTTTCGCCGCCGAGCCCGATTTCAAGGACTGGGGGGACCGGGTGAAGGTGTACGGCCTCGACCTGCGCCATTCGCCCAGCGTCGAGATCTTCTGCCGCTACCTGACCCAGACCGAGGATCGCCTCGACGCGCTCCTCAACAACGCCGCGCAGACGGTGCGTCGGCCCGTCGGCTTCTACGAGCATCTGCTGCCGTACGAGGCCCTGGCCTGGTCCGGCCTGTCGACCGCGGAGAAGGGCATCCTCGCCGGCCATTACGAGGTGACGGCCGCGCTGCCCCACGAGAGCGGCAACGCGCTCGTCTCCCTGGACGCCGGCCCCGTCGGCATCGGCCTCAA